>JAIBCZ010000262.1 GCA_024679645.1 Amphritea sp. | reverse complement strand
TGGATTGCGTGACGATGTCGTCAAGCAGATACTTGAGGGTAGTCAGTACGTCGAGCGTGAAGCTGGCGAACCGTTTTTCCTTGAAGGAGAGCGGGGTGATTCCTCTTTTATTGTTGAGACCGGCAGTGCTGCTCTTTTTAAGCTGGGTGAGTCGGGACAGAGTCATCAGATTCGTTCTTTTTTACCGGGCGAATGTTTTGGCGCCATGGCGTTGCTAGGTGTCTATCCCCGTAGTGGTGTGGTGAAAGCGCTGGAGCCTTGTCGTACCGTAGAAATTAAAGCGGATCAACTGTTTACTATGTATCAGACAGACCCTGAACAATATTTGCTGATGTTTATGAATATGGCCAGGGATCTGAGTCGTCGTTTGAGAGACACCGATGATCAGTTAGTGGTCTGTCTGGATGAGCGGGTTCATGCTGAATAATAGATTCAGATATGGATTGGTAATGCTATAAGATATAGTAACCAATCAGGATCGATACGAAAAAGGGTAGCCGCTGGCTACCCTTTTTTATTTATACAGATTACTGCGCAGTAACCAGATACTTACCAGGTATCATGACGCTTTCTGCGTTTTGGCAGGTAAGGTATCATCAAACCTAAAATAAGCCCGCCGAAGGCAACTAAGCCGCCATAAGTGAACCATCGCATCAGGTTGCTTTCGTCCATACCGTTAATCGTTCTGTTCAGACTAATAATCTGTTCCTCAAGCGCAGACACTTTTTCTGCATTCCCCTGGTTTTGTTGTGCCAGAGTTTGGTTTTGCTGCTTGAGTGCGCTGACTTCTTCCGCCTGGCTGTTCAGGTTGCCTTCATTCTGTTTTAACTGCTCTTCTAGCTTAGGAAAACGGTTAGCCAGGCTAGTGCCGGTAGAGACCTTGTCAGCACTGATCCAGCCCACTTTGCCGCTGGGAGTCTTAATTCTGAGAAAGTCAGTTTTTGCATCGCGGCTGAGAACGGTTACAGGGGTACCACTGCGAATACGCCCTGTAATGCGGTACTCGGTGCTGGGGCCCCCGTGATAGAAAGTGAATACATCATCGCTGATATAGTTTGCAGCTTCCGCTGAAGTTGCCAGTAACATGGCGAAGAGGTAAGTAATGAGTTGTTTACTCGGGAGTCGATTTAACGAATTCATGTTGTTCCTGTTTAAATATGCGTTCAGCTTTTCCCCCCCTAAAACCGAAATGTGGTTTTCAGGCAAAGCTGGTCAGGATAGACCTGTAAGCGATAGATTAGTTCAATGAATTAGCGAAAGAAGTTGGCATTATACAATTAATTTGTGATTGTATAAGCCGTGTTTTTTGTAAGGATAAGATTTAAGTGGATAGTGGTATACTACCGCGCGAATTAGAAGGCCGTTCAACGGCATCAACCCAGGAGTTATTATAGTGTCATTTATTCGTTGGTTTTTGGGTAGGATTATACTGCTGTTAAATTTTATTTTTAGCCCGCGTCGTCTGAAGCGAGAGCCAGAGTTGCAGCGTGCTTTGGATTTGCGAACTGCAAACCTTTCGCTATACCAGTATGAAGCTTGTCCCTTTTGCGTCAAAGTACGCCGATCTTTGCGCCGTAATAACTTAAATGTAGAGCTGCGGGATGCGAAAAAAATAGAGCTGCATCGCAATGAACTACTGGAAGGCGGAGGCCGGTTAAAAGTGCCTTGCCTGCGTATTGACGATGTAGATGGTGAGGTGCGTTGGATGTATGAGTCATCTGACATTATTCACTATCTGGAACAGACCTATGTAACTGTGTAACCTCGGGTCCATTTAAAAGCAGCTTCACATGGCTGCTTTTTTTATGCCTGTCACTGGCACTTAATCGTTAATTAAGATAGTTTGTCTGTATATTTAACCAGTATTTTCCTATGATCCTATATATTGCAGAAAAGCCCAGCCTTGCCAGGGCGATCGCTGAAGTGTTGCCTAAACCTCATAAGAAGCAGGATGGCTATATTGAACTGGGTAATGGCGATTGCGTCAGTTGGTGCCTGGGGCATCTGTTAGAGCAGGCCGATCCCGCCGACTATAATCCTGATTTTAAGCCCTGGCGGTTTGAGCACCTGCCGATTATCCCCGACGAATGGAAGCTGAAGCCTCGCAGTAAGACCCGTTCTCAGTTAGCTGTTTTACGACGCTTAATTCGTCAGTCTAAACAGCTGGTACACGCCGGAGATCCAGATCGTGAGGGGCAGTTGCTGGTGGATGAAGTGATCAATTATCTCGGTGCCAGTGCCACTAAGAAGCGGACTGCTCAGCGGGTGTTAATCAGTGACCTGAATCCTAAAGCCGTTACTGCAGCGTTAAACAGTTTAAAGCTAAATACTGATTTTATACCGTTATCTACATCGGCGTTAGCGCGTTCGCGTGCTGACTGGATCTATGGCATTAATCTGACCCGGGCATACAGCATTCAGGGGCGTAAAGCTGGTTACAATGGCGTGTTGTCGGTTGGACGGGTTCAGACGCCACTACTTGGGTTAGTCGTACGGCGCGATAGCGAGATTGAAGAATTTGTTTCAAAGCCGTTTTACGAAGTGCTGGCGGTGGTGGAAACAGAAGCGGGTGACAGCTTCAAAGCGCGCTGGAAACCCAGTGAGAACTGTCAGCCCTATCAGGATGAAGAGGGGCGGGTGCTAAACCGTAAGTTAGCCGAAAATGTGATAACCCGGATAAAGGGAGAGCCAGCAAATCTGGTAAAGCTTACCCAGAAACGTAAGCGTGAAAATGCGCCGCTTCCCTTCAGTTTGTCCGCGTTGCAGATCGAAGCAGCAAAGCGCTTTGGTATGAGCGCTAAAGCGGTACTAGATACCTGCCAGGCTTTGTATGAGCGGCATAAGTTACTGACTTACCCGCGTTCAGATTGTCGTTATCTGCCCGAGGAGCATCATGCTCAGGCTGCAGATGTGGTTAATGCGATTACGGCTAACCAGCAGAAACTGAAAGAGTTTCTTCCCCAGGTTACCCTGTCGCGCCAGTCATCAGCCTGGAATGATAAAAAAGTCAGTGCCCATCATGCCATTATCCCGACGACGCGACAGGCTAATCTTGCTCTGCTGAGCCAGCAGGAATCTCAGATATATGAATTGGCAAGTCGATATTATCTGGCTCAGTTTATGGCGCCCTATGAATATGATGATACCCGGGTAGAGTTGAACATAGCGGG
>JAIBCZ010000110.1 GCA_024679645.1 Amphritea sp. | reverse complement strand
CTTCGAGGGTTCAAAGGCGCTTGTTGAGGACCAGAGTCAGTTCGTGGGGCTGGCGCTGGATGAAGACAGTCAGAGTGACCTGACGGCTGATCGGGTAGAGCGATGGGTGCCTCAGGTGATGACGGCTTTTGGTATCTGATGGTGAATTGATCAGCTACCGTTGATCCACAAATGGGCTGCGATACTGAGCACGTATCCCAGTCCTATTGCCCAGCTCCATTTAAGATGGCTGTAAAACGTATAAACCCCTTGTGCTTGTCCCATTAAAGCGATTCCCGCCGCTGAGCCAATAGAGAGTAACGACCCGCCAACTCCTGCTGTTAAGGTAACTAACAACCATTGATTGCCAGACATGTCCGGTTGCATCGTTAAGACAGCGAACATGACCGGGATATTGTCGATCAGGGCCGATAGCAAACCAATCAGACTGTTAGACAGTGTTGCTCCCAGATTGTTGTAAACCAGATCGGATAACAGCGCCAGGTAGCCCAGCGTAGACAGGCCGCCTACCGCCATAACCACACCGTAAAAAAACATCAGGGTATCCCAGGAAGAGCGCTCCACTACTTTGAAAATATCGAAGCGGCGGATGACGTCGGTATGGTCGCCCTTCATCTTGCTAATATCGGCCATGTTCTCTGCGTGAAGGTTGTGGATATGGCCGGTATCGCGAATGTTGGTTTCAAAGCGGCTCAGGTAATAACCATACAGCTTGAGAATACCAAGCCCGGTCATCATACCCAGTACCGGAGGCAGATGTAGCAGGCCGTGGCTGCTAACGGCCAGCAATATGGTCAGTAAGAAGAGGCATAAAATGGGCACTGCGCCGGCTTTCATCTGGCGCGTCTGGCCCCGACGGTTGATTTGGGGATCGACGCGCTCGATCGTCATAGACATTAAGCAAGCGGGAACCAGCCAGTTAATGACAGACGGAATAAACAGGCTAAAGAAATCCCCGAATGAGACCATGCCTTTTTGCCAGACCATCAGTGTTGTTATATCACCAAAGGGGCTAAAGGCTCCGCCAGCATTGGCGGCCACAACGACATTGATACAGCCTACGGTGACGAATTTGACGTTATTATGGCCTACAGCCATCACCACGGCGCCCATTAGCAGCGCGGTGGACAAGTTATCTGCAATAGGCGATAGAAAGAAGGCCATCAGGCCGGTGGCCCAGTAAATCTGGATCAGGGTGAGTTGACGGGCTATTAACCAGGCTCTGAGTGCTGCAAAGACCAGGCGCTCTTCCAGTGCGGTGATAAAAGACATCGCCGCCAGCAGGAAGAAGAATAGCTCGGCATAATCCAGTAAGTTGTGGCGAAACGCCTTAGCTGCGGTTTCTGTGTCGCCCTCAAGGCTAAATGCTATCCCGACTAATAGCCAGATCAGGCCGGCGGCGACAATCATCGGTTTGGATTTACGCAGATGAAAAAACTCTTCCCCCAGAACAAACAGATAACTGATCAGAAAGATAACGACGCAGGTGATGCCGATAAATGTATCGGTGTGGGAACTACTGCTGTCGACAGCAGCGAGAACCGGCGCAGAGAATAACGCCAGGGATGAGCAACAGAGGATCAGCAGAGGATACATTTTGTGTCAGTTATCTCGCGGTTCCCTTCGTGAGTTTTAATTCTTGCTGATAAAGGGGGTGAAAGTCGAGTTTTTTCAGTGCTTTTGATACACAGTGGCAGGTGAATCGGGTAAAATGTGCTGCTTTTTTAAACGCCCATTTTTTCTTTACCGGTTCATAATTAATTGATTCATCTTTTTACTGGTACATAGAAGCAGAGAGTTAAGCGAAGACGATGGAAATCAATCCGATCACCAATAGCCTGAAAGATATCACCGAACGCACCGAGACTTTGCGCGCCTACTTGCAATATCCGGAGAAGCAGGAGCGTTTGGAAGAGGTCACCCGTGAGCTTGAAGACCCGGCTGTCTGGAATGAGCCGGAACGTGCCCAGGCGTTGGGCAAAGAACGGGCGATGCTGGAAGGGGTGGTAAAAACCATCGATGACCTGACGGCGGGTGTGACAGATGCCCGTGATCTGCTGGATATGGCGGTTGAAGAGGATGATGAGGATACCGTAGAGGAAGTCCGCTCTGAAGTCGGTGGTCTTGAAGAGCTGCTGAATCAGTTGGAATTCAGGCGGATGTTCTCCGGTGAAGCAGACGGTAACAATGCTTTCCTGGATATTCAGTCGGGTTCCGGGGGGACTGAAGCTCAGGATTGGGCTGAGATGATGCTACGTATGTACCTGCGTTGGGGCGAAGATAAAGGTTTTAAAACCGAGCTGCTGGAATGTTCAGCGGGCGATGTAGCGGGCATTAAGTCAGCGACAATCAGCTTCCAGGGTGAGTATGCGTTTGGTTGGTTACGTACGGAAACCGGTGTTCATCGCCTGGTTCGTAAATCACCCTTTGATTCCGGCGGCCGTCGCCACACCTCTTTCTCTTCGGTGTTTGTCTCTCCAGAGATCGATGACAACATTGAGATCGATATTAATCCGGCGGATCTGCGCGTTGATGTATACCGTGCCTCTGGTGCTGGTGGTCAGCACGTTAACCGGACTGAATCTGCGGTGCGTATTACCCATGAGCCTTCCGGGGTTGTTGTACAGAGCCAGAGCCAGCGCTCTCAGCATCAGAACAAAGATACCTGTATGAAACAGCTGCGGGCGAAACTGTATGAGCTGGAGATGCTGAAGCGTTCAGAAGCGGCGCAGGAACAGGAAGATAACAAAGCAGATATCGGCTGGGGTAGTCAGATTCGCTCCTATGTATTGGACGATCAGCGGATTAAGGATCTGCGTACCGGCGTGCAGAGCAGTAACTGCGATAAGGTGTTGGATGGCGATCTGGATCAATTCATAGAAGCAAGTCTTAAAGCCGGTCTTTAAACACCGGGAAAGCTATTGCGCTTGTGATGACGGCGTTAAAAACTCGCTCAACATGCTCACCTACAGTCGTAGGCTCCGCTGTTTCGCTCGTTTTTGCCTTGTCAGCCCGACGCTCATAACGCTTTCACCGCGTTTAAGCTACTGAGCTCGTAACGCTTAAAGTTTGAGTTGTAACGTAATAAATATTTGATCTGGTCAGTGTAAAAGTGGCCAGATCCCCGAGAATTAAAGATTTAACCATTAAAGGTTCCACAGAATATGTCTGATAACACTCAGCAGCAAGATGAAAACCGCCATATTGCGGAGCGTCGTGAAAAACTTAACGGGCTGCGTGAAGCGGGTAATGCTTTTCCAAACAAATTCCGTCGTGATAGCTATGCTCAGGATCTGCAGGATCAGTATGGCGATAAAACCAAGGAAGAGTTAGCAGAAGCCGGTATCACTGTTAGCATTGCGGGTCGTGTGATGCTGAACCGGGGTGCCTTTGGTGTTGTTCAGGATATGTCGGGTCGAATTCAGTTCTACGTGAATAAAGAAGCCCGTCCTTTTGCTAAGTCACTGGATCTGGGTGACATTATCGGTGTAACCGGTGTCCTGCATAAGTCTGGTAAAGGCGATCTGTATGTTGATCTGGGTGAGTATGAGCTGCTGACCAAAAACCTGCGTCCGCTGCCGGATAAGCACAAAGGCCTGCAGGACACAGAGATCCGTTACCGTCAGCGTTATGTAGATCTGATTACCAATGAACACTCACGTAAAGTGTTTGAAACCCGTTCAAAGATTGTCTCCGGTATCCGGAGCTATCTGTCTGATCGTCGTTTCATGGAAGTTGAAACGCCGATGCTGCAAGTGATTCCAGGTGGTGCGACCGCTCGCCCATTTATTACCCATCACAACGCCCTGGATCGGGATATGTTTCTGCGTATAGCGCCGGAACTGTATCTGAAGCGTCTGGTAGTGGGTGGCTTTGATCGTGTCTTTGAGATTAACCGTAGTTTCCGTAACGAAGGTCTTTCTACACGTCATAATCCAGAATTTACTATGATTGAGTTCTACCAGGCCTATGCAGATTACAAGGACCTGATGGATCTGACCGAAGATATGCTGCGCACGGTTGCGCAGAATGTATTGGGCAGCACGACTATCGTCAATACAGTGCGTAATGACGAAGGCGAGGTCTTAGAGACTTTTGAGTACGATCTCGAAAAACCGTTCACCCGTCTCAGCGTATTCGACTCTATCCTGCATTATAACGATGATATCACTGCAGAGGCGCTGGCAGATGAGCACGCCGCTCGTCAGATCGCTGAGCGAATGGATATCGACGTGAAAGACGGCTGGGGTCTGGGTAAGGTTCAGATCGAGATCTTCGAGAAGACGGTTGAACACCGCCTGCATCAGCCGACGTTCATTACTGAATACCCAACCGAGGTTTCACCGCTAGCTCGTCGTAGCGATGCGAATCCTTTTGTGACGGATCGTTTCGAGTTTTTCGTTGCCGGTCGCGAGCTGGCCAACGGCTTCTCCGAGTTGAATGACTCCGAAGATCAGGCGGAACGTTTCCAGGCTCAGGTTGCTGAGAAAGATGCCGGTGATGATGAAGCGATGCATTACGATGCGGATTACATTAACGCACTGGAATACGGCCTGCCTCCGACAGCAGGTGAAGGTATCGGTATCGACCGTCTAGTGATGCTGTTTACTGATTCGCCGTCGATCCGTGACGTTATTCTCTTCCCGGCGATGCGCCCGAGGGGCTGATGCGCCGTTGAAGAGAACAGGTTAATCTATAAGGGCTGCCTTCGGGTGGCCCTTTTTGTCTTTAGGAAAGTCTTTATGAGTTGGTTAATACCGCAGCAGAAGCGACATCTACCGGGAAAACGCTGGATCAGTATCCTGTTACGTTCTCTGCACCTGGTGGGTATTGCCGGGCTGGCCGGGGCATACCTGTTTAATCAGCCGCAATCGGTATGGTACCCCTATCTTGTTGTTGGAGTGG
Source organism: Amphritea sp. (assembly GCA_024679645.1). Classification (GTDB taxonomy): domain Bacteria; phylum Pseudomonadota; class Gammaproteobacteria; order Pseudomonadales; family Balneatricaceae; genus Amphritea. Next base: position 2,135 of record JAIBCZ010000110.1, on the reverse strand, counting down.
GCAGCGGTGTACTGATGGTGGCTAAAGAGCTTTATGTGGATTCAATTTGGTTGTATCAGTTACGCGGCCAGCTGGTGTTACTCAAAGTATTGCTCTTGGCTTTTGGCGTGTATTGGCTTGGTCAGCCCCAGGCATGGATCTATATTCTGGTTATTCTGATCTCCGGTATTATCTCTCATGCGCCGGGTAAAGTGCGTTATTACTCCATTGTGTACCGTAAAACTTTCACACGGGATGTATGGCTGGGTGAAAGTGAACCGAAGATTAGAGACTGTGGCGATAATTGAACAAGAGGACTCACAGATGGACTTGGAACAGGCTCCCAGTTGGCAAACCTGGCTAACGCCTGAGTTTGAGCTTCCTTATATGCAAAAGCTGCAACAGTTTCTGCAGCAGGAGTGGGAGGCAGGGAAAACGATTTATCCCGATTCAAAACATTGGTTTCATGCCCTTGAAGCGACTCCGCTGGAGCAGGTTCGGGTGGTGATTATCGGTCAGGATCCTTATCATCAGCCCGATCAGGCCCATGGATTGAGTTTCTCTGTGCGTCCGGGTATTAAAATCCCCCCCTCGCTGGTGAATATCTATAAAGAACTGGAAACTGATCTGGGCATTCCCCGGGCTTCCCATGGCTATCTGGAAAGCTGGGCTGAACAGGGCGTGTTATTGCTTAATGCGGTGCTGACGGTAGAAAATTCTAAAGCCGCCTCGCACCAGAAGAAAGGTTGGGAAACGTTTACTGACCGGGTTATTGCGACCGTCAACGAGCAGTGTGAAAACGTTGTCTTCATACTCTGGGGAAGTTATGCCCAGAAAAAAGGCGCAAAGATAGACCCACAGCGGCATCTTACCCTTGCGTCTGCGCATCCCTCTCCCTTAGCCGCTTATCGGGGGTTCTTTGGCTGCCAGCATTTCAGTCAGGCTAATGCCTATCTTTCGGCAAATGGACGTAGCCCCGTTGATTGGCAGCTTCCTGAGGTAGATTAGTAGCTAGACGCGACTGGGTCGCTCGCTAGAACGGCGCTGCGCGCCTGCTACTGGCCAGGAAGATCAAGAGCTTTAAAAAAAATCGTCTGGTAAGATGATGATTGTGATACGCTTTTTCTAGCCACGCCTGTTAAGGAAAGCGAAGCTTTCCGTTCTGTCGACTGTAAGGAGATGTCCCATGCCCGATACGGTTCGTTTAAAGGTCTTTCATCTGGATGCAGAGGCTCAGGCAGCACTTTCTCAATTATTTGAACTGCGCCTGGATGAGATTTGGGCGGGTGGCCTGCACACCTGTCTGGGGCAGGATATGAATCGTGCCTGCTGGTTACGCTTTCGTTTGGGAGACGAGCAGTGGATTGAAATCAGTGTTGCCCGGCATCAGTTTAAAGATGGCTTTACAGTGGGTAGTCTGGCTGTTCAGGAGGTGGAGGCGATCGTCCCACGTCCTGATCAATGCAGTTGGATCAGTTTGCCAGTAGCCGCCCGGCTGGAGTCTGTCGATATCTATGAACAACGTGAACTAATCGATATCGTTGCCCCTGATCTTAATATTCCCTCGGAGTCACTTAATTACGATGCGCTGTTGGTGCTGCAGCTGGATAATGGGGCTGCCATCATGCTGGGAATGGAACAAGACTTTGTTGACGGGGAGTTGGTGGTGTTGCAGACCGATCAACCGGATGAACAGATAGGCCCGGGCTTACGCCTGCGGCGTAAGCTGGAACCTGATTAGCAGACTTTGCAAGAAGGCTTTGTTTGCACAATAAAAAACCGCCTCAGAGGCGGTTTTTTATGAGCGGATTATCGATCAGGCACGACCGGTAAATTTACGCTCTTCTACGTTTACTTTGATACGGTCGCCGGTGGAGATATGCTCAGGTACCTGAATTATCAGTCCGGTGGAAAGTTTGGCCGGCTTGGTCCGGGCCGTTGCTGAACCACCTTTGATTGATGGGTCCGTTTCGACGATCACAAGTTCCACAACGCCGGGCAGGTCCAGGGCGACTGGTGAGTCATTGACGATGACAACATGCAGGCCCTGGGAGTCATCAGTAATGAACTGTAGTTCATCTTCGATGGATTCTTTGTTCAGGCTGTATGAGCTGTAATCTTCGCTGTCCATAAAGACATACTCATCGCCGTCGGAG
>JAIBCZ010000011.1 GCA_024679645.1 Amphritea sp. | reverse complement strand
CTTCATAAAGTCTATCCATATGGGTAGCGCTGCAGTCCCGCCAAATTCACTGCGTCCGAGGGTTGAGGGTTGGTCGAAGCCTACCCAGGCAGTGGCAACTACGTTGCTATTGAAACCAGAAAACCAGGCGTCCTTCTGGTCATTCGTGGTACCTGTTTTTCCCGCAATGTCTGAACGTTGCAGTGCTAATGCCCGACGTCCTGTTCCACGGGTGATAACGTCCTGCATAATGTTGTAGATCATGTAGGCGGTGTGCGGTGTCATCGTGCGCTTAGCAATGGGAAGGTTGGTGATCTGCTGCCCATCAAGTTGCTGTGTTATCGGTTCTAAACTCTGATTAGGTGTGGCGAGTGTTGCTGTTGTCTCGGCGGTGGACGTTGAGTTTGCCTGTATCAGATTGAATTCACTGGCAGGCGCTGATTCATCTGAAATAAAAGTGCACTCAGGGCAAACGGTGGTTGGTTTAGCCTGATATAGAGTGTTGCCATCGGAGTCTTCGATACGGCTGATAAAATATGGACTGACTTTGAAGCCCTGATTGGCTAATCCTGCATACCCTGTTACCAGCTCTAATGGAGTTATATCGGCAGCGCCAAGTGACAGTGACAAATTGTTGGGAAGGTGGTTTTTGTCAAAGCCAAACCGGGTTAAGAATTCTGTGGCAGAGTCGATGCCGATTGAACGAAGAATACGGATGGAAACCAGGTTTCTGGACTTGTAAAGGGCTTCTCTAAGTCGTGTCGGGCCATAGAATTTCTTGCTGTAATTCTCAGGTCTCCAATTGGATTCCAGGTTGTTGTCATGAAAAACGACAGGGGCGTCATTAATAATGGTTGCGGGCGTGTATCCTTGTTCCAGAGCCGATGCGTAGATGAAAGGTTTGAGGTTTGAGCCCGGTTGGCGTCTTGCCTGAGTCGCACGGTTAAATTTGTTGTGGGTGAAGTTAAATCCACCGACAAGCGCTTTAATAGCGCCGTCTTTAGGAGAAAGAGCTGTGAGCGCGCCTTGTGCGCGGGGGATTTGAGATAGTCGCCAGTTGTTTTCGCTAATCAGGCGGACTCTGATGAGGTCGCCGGGTGCCAGGATGTCGCTGGCCTGCTTCAGTTTCTTGCCAAGTCTGTTGGGGCCTTTGTGCTCCCGGGCCCATGATATGTTGTCCCAGGTTAGAGAGGCGGCTCCGTGGCTCTTTATGAACAGGCTGGTTTGTTGTTTTTCTGTGCGGGTGACGATGGCAGGAATAAGTGACCCATATGTACGCTGCTTGTTTAAATAAGCGGTAATGCTTTCTTCGCTCAGTTCTGAAATAGCTAAGGGCGCTTCGGGGCCGAAATAGCCATGTCTTTCTGTATAAGCGAGAAGGCCGTCCTCGACCGCTTTGTTGGCTGCGGTTTGCATTTGGCTATTCAGAGTGGTGTAAACGCGGAATCCATCAGAATATAATGTCTCGCCAAAGTGTTGATATAACTCATTGCGAATCATTTCAGCAACATAGGGGGCGTACAGTTCGATCTGAGTGCCGTGGTACTCTGCGGTCACTGGTTCATTTTTTGCGGCTGAATAGTCCTCGTCATTAATTAAGCTGAGGCTGTGCATCCGTTTTAGTATCCAGTTTCGCCGTTCGAGTGCGCGACTCGGATTGGTAATTGGGTTGTAGGCAGAAGGGGCTTTGGGCAGGCCTGCGATCATGGCTTGTTGGGCAAGACTTAGTTGATCAATATCGGTGCCGTAATAAATATTGGCTGCTGCCTGGATGCCATAGGAACGGTGTCCAAGGTAAATTTTGTTGATATAAAGCTCAAAAATTTCCTCTTTGGATAGTTCTTGTTCGATGCGAAGGGAAAGGAGTATCTCATTGAATTTACGGACAAAAGATCGTTCTCTGGTAAGAAAGTAGTTCTTTGCGACTTGCATTGTAATAGTGCTGCCGCCGCTTTGGATTTTTCCAGTACTGACTAGTTGAAATGCTGCGCGGAATAGGCCTTTTAGGTCGATGCCTATATGTTCGAAGAAGTTTCTATCCTCGGCGGCGAGAAGGGCATCAATGTAAGTTTGGGGGATCTGTTCAAAGCTGATAGGGGTGCGACGTTTTTCTCCAAATTCAGATATAAGTTTATGGTCTTCTGAATAGACTCGAAGCGGTGTTTGCAGTTGAACGTCGCGTAGTGTTTCGACATCGGGAAGCTTTGGTGCGTAGTAAAAATACGCAGAAGCAAGCGCCACGCCACCGAGAAAACAGCCCAGTATGGTGAGTTTGAGGCAAAGCTTAAGTAACGATGTCAGTATTTTCATGTTAAGTTATTTAAAGTTAATTTTTTTATGGCCGAGATATTATATCTGTAAGAAAGTATCGGCCACTAGTGAAACAGTGGTTTAATTTTTGATAAAACCGGGTTAGAGTCATTACAGCTTGGTATATGCGGGATATTTTAAGGACAATTATTGTGCTCAGCTTTCTTAGCAAACAGGAAAAAGGATGGGTCGGCATAGATATCGGCTCTTCTTCAGTAAAAATGGTAGCGCTGTCTAAGCGGGGTGGAGTGCTCCGTCTGGACTCATATGCGATCGTACCATTGCCATCATCCGCTGTGATCGAAAACAGCATTCAGGATATCGGACAGGTCTCTGAAGCTGTTGATAAAGGCGTGAAACTTTGCGGCGGTGGGCTGACCACTTGTGTTGCTGCTGTTCCCTCTTCTGCTGTTATTGCTAAGCAGGTTCAGGTGAGTAATGCCTTCTCGGAGTTTGAGCTTGAAGAACAGGTTAAGCTTGAAGCTGATCGTTTCATTCCCTATCCGTTAAATGAAATTGCGCTCGATTTTGAAGTCTTAGGGCCGGTCGAAGGATCTCCGCAACTTAATGATATCTTGCTGGTGGCATGCCGTCGTGACGATGTTGAAATGCGCGAAGATGCGATTAACAGTAGTGGACTGAAATGTGAAGTAGTCGATGTTGATCGCTTTGCCACCGAGCGAGTAGCGGCATTGCTGGATAATGCTGATGAAGTAGGCGACCAGCTTATTGGACTGGTGGATGTCGGTGCATCAACTTTAACGCTGAATGTCTTTAAAAATGGCAATATTGTCTATGATCGGGAACAGGCCTTCGGCGGTAATGATCTAAGTAATGTTATTCATCAGCAGTCTGGATTGGAAACGGGTGAAGTTGAGCATCTGCTTCGTAGCGGCGAGCTTTCTGAAGATTTGAAGCAGTCTGTAGTGCTGCCATTTAGAAGTACCGTATCCCAGCAGGTATCTCGTGCTCTGCAGTTTTTCTATTCTTCAGGGCCGCATAATGAATTAAGTAAGCTGTATATATTGGGTGGAACGGCCTCGATTGATGGTTTGGCCGAGCAGATGCAGGAGGAGGTTGGTGTTAGCGTTGAAAAAGCAAACCCCTTTGCCTCAATGTCTGTTGATCCGAAAATCAATGCAAGCCGGCTTAACCAGGATGCCCCTACACTGGTTAAGGCCTGTGGTCTTGCCTTACGCAGTTTTGAGGGGTAAGAACTATGGCAAAGATAAATTTAAGGGCCTGGCGTGAAGAGCTGGCTGCAGAAAGGCAGAAACAGTTCGTTGTTAATCTGGTTGCTGCAGTTATTTTGGCCGCTATAGTCGTGTTTCTTATCGGTTTTTATATTGATATGCAAACGGATCGCCAAAAAGAGCGTAACAGCTTTCTGAGAGCAGAGATCGCTCAGTTGGACTATAAGCTTAGAGAGATTAAAAAACTAAAAAGTCAGCGAGCTCGCCTGCTTGATCGCCTGAATGCTATTCAGGAATTGCAAGGCACACGTCCTTTGATAGTGAGAAGTTTTGATGAAATGGTAAGAGTGTTGCCTGATGGTGTGTATTACTCTTCGTTAAGTAGAAGGGGCGATTCTATTCGCTTGCAAGGGCGCGCTGAAAAGAGTGATGATGTTTCAAACCTGATGCGGCAAATCTATGCCAGCATATGGTTTGGTGAACCCAACCTATCTACAGTTGCTACGGATAGCGGAATGAAAAGATTCAATCTATCTGTACCGGTATTGAAGCCTTCACTGGAAAAGGTGAACTGATATGGCTATGGATGCAATAAAAAATAGTTTTAAAGGGTTTGATCCAAACGATCTGGACCTGAGCTCTTCGGGCAACTGGCCGGTCGGTGTCAAGGTAGTAGCTTATCTGCTGGTTTTCTCCCTAGTGGTTGGGTGCGGGGTTTATTTCTATATTACGGATAAAGAAAAAATATTAAATCGGGAAGTAAGCCAGGAAGCAGGCCTTAAGCAACAAGTGAGTAATAAATCTATTCAAGTTGCTAGTCTTGACCAGTTACGTATACAGATGAAAGATGTCGAGGAGCGATTTACGGAACTGCTTAAACAGTTACCTACTGAAAAAGAAGTTCCTGGTTTGCTGGAGGATATTACAGAAATTGGTCGCTCTAGTGGTTTGGATATAGAGTCGATTTCGCTGGCGGGTGAGAAGAAGAACAAAATATTCATTGAGTTGCCGATTAATATTAAGGTTAGTGGTACTTATCACCAGATGGGGCAGTTTGTGAGTGGTGTGGCAGCGATTCCTAGGATTGTTACGTTGCATGACTACAACATAGCACCTTCAGGGCCTCAGCTTTCTATGACAATTAGTGCGAAGACTTATCGCTATGATGATACGAAATAAAATTTTACACTTTCTCATCCTAATTCCGCTTTCTTTGAGTGGTTGTGTTTGGATAGACGATGTCAGTGATCTGCGCAGCTTTGTTGCTCAGGAAAAACAGAAGAAAACGGTCCGGATCGACCCTTTGCCAGAGTTTAAGCCTTACCATAGCTTTGTGTATGAAGGGGCGAGCCTCCGTAGTCCGTTTAAGCCATTAGTGGCAATCGTGTTATACGATGATACTGGTACAGGTGAAATAGGTGAAAGTGGCGTTAAGCCCGATAAAGAAAGGGAAAAAACCTACCTGGAAACCTTTCCGCTGGATAACTTAGCGATGGTTGGCAGTATTAATATGAATACTAACGGCGTTCGCTGGGCTCTGATACGAGATAAAAAGGGAGAAGTTCACCGAGTTTCTGCTGGTGATTATATGGGGCTGGATTACGGTAAAGTAATTGCCGTTAACAGTGATAACGTTGAGCTTTTAGAAATTGTGACAAACGGCCGGGGTGGTTGGATGAAACGCCCTCGTAGCGTGGTAATGGACTGATGATGGTGAATACTGTGAAAAAGAATATTCAGGCGGGTAAGATGGCATACTCCGCGTTCGCAAAAGTTGCGGGCATAATCATCGGCGTATGGATGCTGGCTTTAAGTGCCGTTTCGGTTGCGGCTGATGCACAGCTTTTATCGTCGTCCTTTGTTGCGCTTCCCGATAATAAACTGGAAGTACGGTTTGATTTCGATGTGCCCCCTTCTGTGCCTAAATCCTATATGACTAACAGTCCTGCCCGGTTGGTGCTGGATATGTGGGGGGTTGAAAATACTCAGGAGAGTCGCTCGCTGGGTGTCGAGAGTGGTAATGTTGATAATATTAACTTCGCTCAGGTAGCTGGCCGATTGCGGGTGGTTGTGAATCTGTATGAAGCGTCTGCCTATGAAACCAGAGCGGATGGTAATAGTTTGTTTCTGGTAGTTGGCGATCGGGGTGAGGCGAAGCAGAGTACTGTTGCTGCGCCCTCTCCAGTTGCTGCTGAGGCAAAAAGCCAACCAGTGATGTCAGATAAAACCCGGGTCAGCGGCGTTGATTTTGAACGTACAGCAGAGGGCGGAGGTCGGGTTGTTATCTCATTGTCTGATGATCGTGCGGGTGTGGATGTGATCGAAGAAGGTAATAACGTTGTTGTTAATCTTCTGGGTGTCGATCTTTCTGCCAGTATGCAGAACCGTATCGATGTAAAGGATTTTGCTACACCGATAATGTTTATCGATTCTATGGCTAGTGGTGAAAATGCATCAATTCTGATCAAGCCGTCAGCAGAACCATATGATTATATGGTCTATCAGACTAACAATCAGCTGGTTGTTGATCTGAAGCCTGTCACTCAGTCTGAGTTGGAACGTATTGAGGCAGAGCGCTTCCCTTATCAGGGTGAGCGAATCGATCTGGACTTCCAGAATATCGAAGTACGGGCGGTGCTACAGATTCTGGCCGAAGTGGCAGAGATGAATCTGGTGGTAAGTGAGGCTGTCGGAGGGAATATTACCCTTAGGCTAAAGAATGTCCCTTGGGATCAGGCGCTAGATTTGGTTCTTACGACAAATAAACTAGACAAGCGTGAGGTGGGTAATGTGCTTCTGATAGGCACTGCTCAGGAAATTGCAGATCGCGAGCGCGCTGAGCTTGAAAGCAGTAAACAGGTGGAAGAGCTTGCACCATTGAGAACTGAATTTATCCAGGTTGATTTCAGAAAATCATCGGATATGATGTCACGCCTTAATGAGGCTCAACTTATCTCCGAAAGAGGTTTTATTCTGGCGGATGATGAAACAAATGTGCTGATGGTGCGTGAAACAGCCAAACGTATGGAAGAGATTCGTTCCACATTGCGTCGTTTTGATACGGAAGTGGCTCAGGTTTTGATCGAAGCGCGATTGGTTACTGCGAATACCGATGTATCCAAAGACCTGGGTATTAAATGGGGCTTAGGGTATGGCGATACAGACTCAAGTGGTAATAGTATTTCATTGGGTAGTTCGATTGGAGGGGTTTCATCTCCGGGCTCTATCCCTAGTGGCTTGATGGTAGATCTGGGTGCGGCGGTTACTTCTCCTGCGTCTATCGCTGTGGGTCTTGCTTCCAGCAGTACACTCTTACAGCTTGAATTGTCAGCTTTGGAGACTGATGGCCGGGTAGAGGTTATATCTCAGCCAAAAATTGTCACCACTAACGGTAAAGCGGCATTGATTCAGTCTGGCCAGGAGATTCCCTATCAGACGGTTGAAGATGGAGAAGTCAGTGTTGCATTCAAAGATGTGGTGCTCTCTCTGGACGTAACCCCTAGAATCAACCCCGGTGACAGAATTGCCATGGACTTGATTATCAAGAAAGATTCGGTGGGGGATCTGCTGCCTAACGGTGAGATCAGTATCATAAATAACGAATTGGAAACTTCTGTGGTTGTGCCTGATGGACAAACAATTGTTCTGGGTGGTGTGTTTGAGAATGAAACCCGTAATGTAGTGAATAAAACACCGCTACTGGGAGATTTGCCTGTCCTGGGTCACCTGTTCCGTAACTCTTCGGAGCGAAATAGTAAGTCTGAATTGCTGATTTTTATTACACCTAAGCTGATCAGAGAATCTCTGTCAGCTCAGTAAGGTTGTTGTATTGAATATATTTCTTATTGGCCCTATGGGTGCTGGAAAGAGCACCATAGGGCGTCTTCTTTCTCAGGAGTTGAAACTGAATTTTGTTGATTCGGATAAAGTGATTGAGGAACGCGCAGGCGCTGATATTCCCTGGATTTTCGATGTTGAGGGTGAAGAAGGGTTTCGAAACAGAGAGGTTAATATCATCGATATTCTCAGTGATGAGGATAATCAGGTATTAGCGACAGGCGGTGGTGCAGTCCTGCGGAGTGAAAATCGATCCAACCTTCAGGGGAGGGGTACGGTTATTTATTTACAGGCGTCTGTGGCTCAGCAGTTGGAAAGAACCTCCCGTGACAAGAATAGGCCTTTGTTGCAGACTCCGGATCCGAGTGTTGTGTTAAATACGCTTATGGAACAGCGTCACCCTCTTTATATGCAGGTTGCCGATGTTGTTGTGGATACGGAGCGCCGTAACCCAAAGGCTGTAGTAACCGATATAATAGCGGAACTTCGAGCGCAACAGATTATTAAGTAGAGATAACCCCCCACCATGCAAACGCTGAATGTTGAACTCGGTGATCGTTCATATCCAATTTTTGTTGGCTCAGATCTGTTTCGGACTGAGTATTTACAACCCTATATCAAAGGTAATCAGGTTCTGATTGTGAGCAATGAAACCGTTGCTCCGCTTTATCTGGAACAACTGAAAGCAGCATTGCCGCCTGTTCAGATTGATGAAGTTATTCTACCTGATGGCGAGCAGTTTAAAACACTCGGAGAGTTGAATGCTGTATATGATCACCTGCTGCTGCGTCGTCATAACAGGACGACGACTCTTATCGCGCTTGGCGGTGGTGTTGTTGGTGATATGACAGGCTTTGCTGCGGCGAGTTATCAGCGCGGTGTTAAATTTATTCAAATTCCCACCACATTGCTTTCGCAGGTGGATTCCTCTGTCGGGGGGAAAACCGGCGTAAACCATCCTTTGGGAAAAAATATGATTGGTGCTTTTCATCAGCCCCAGTCGGTACTGGCCAGTGTTGATGTTCTGAGTACGCTCCCTGATCGTGAGCTTTCGGCTGGTTTGGCGGAAGTGATCAAGTATGGATTGGTCTATGATTCAGTTTTTCTTGACTGGTTGGAAACCAATATGGCGGGGCTGGTAGGCCGTGATTCTGCTTTGCTCAGTCGGGCAATTTATCGCTCATGTGAGCTGAAAGCGGAAGTCGTTGCTCAGGATGAAAAAGAATCAGGTGTCAGAGCCTTATTGAATCTTGGGCATACGTTTGGCCATGCAATTGAGTCGTGCCAGGGGTACGGTAATTGGCTGCATGGTGAAGCTGTTGCAGTTGGTACAGTGATGGCTGCAGATCTCTCCCATCGCCTTGGCTGGATTAGTCGTGAAGATTACGCACGTGTGATACGTATATTTAAGTTGGCGAATCTCCCGGTTGATGCGCCTGAAGGGATGACGGCGGATCAGTTTATGGATCTGATGATTGTTGATAAGAAAGTCATTGATGGTCAGCTTCGTTTGATTTTGTTGCGTGGGCTTGGCGAAGCAGTGGTGACTGATCAGTTTGAACCTCAGGCATTACAGCAAACTTTAAAATATTTTACATCTTAAGGGCACGAGCAGATGGCTGAGATGAAAGGAAACGGAACCGATGCACTGGCAGATGCGTTTGCCAGTGCAGAACAGCGAAAGAGTTTCTTTTTTGAGCCAGCTTCCCGCTTGCAACTACTGGAGAAATTGGAACACCTGAGTCGCTTTAGTGATTTTTTGTTGCTGGTTTCTGGTCCTTCAGGTGCGGGTAAAACTGTTCTGTTGCAGCAGCTTAAAGTACTTGAGTCTGACCGGACCCTGAGAGTTTGTAGTATAGATGCGGTCGAATCTTGTAGTTTACAAGCTTTGTTGATCTCTCTAAGTGAACAGCTTAGCCCCGAGATTGATACCCAGGCCGATAATCAACAGATGCTGAATGCTATCTATGATTTTGCTCAGGTGATGGCGGTTGAGCATATTCAGTGGTCTATTATTATTGATAATGCTGATCGGCTTGAAAAGCCTGCGCTGCAGTTATTATTGCAGATGCTCAGTGATGCGCAGGGGCTGCCTCTTAAGCCGCATGTACTATTGGCCGCTGGGGAAGGTTTTGGGGCAAAACTGCAAGCATTCGATGAATATGCGGTTCTTGAAGCTCAGGTACATAATCATGAGCTCGAAGCTTTTACATTATCCGAAGCAAAAACTTATCTGTTACAACGCTATAGTGCATCTGCTTCACTATCGGAAAAGCAGCTACAGGCTGTTTATGAGGCGTCTAAAGGTTATCCTGGTGGACTAAATCAGCAGGCTGAGCAGTTGTTTCGTTCTGGTTCTGTCAGTAAGGTTAGCCAGTCTGCTTCATTGACGCGAACACAGCTTATGAGTGTAGCCGCAGTTTTGTTGTTGGTTTTATTTGGTGCGTTATGGCAGTACTGGCCTGAAAGTGATGGTACCAATGACCGCACCCAGGTGGCGATTCAATTGCCAGTTGAAAAGGAGGTCGTTGCTGCTGAGGTGTCTGCGCCAGTAAAGCAGGTCGAGTTAAATAAGCCGGTTGTAACTACACCGGTTGTAACTACACCAGTTGTAACTACACCAGTTGAAACTACACCAGTTGAAACTACCCCGGTTGAAATGACTTCTAATGACAGCGTTGTGGTTGCTCAGTCTGAACGGGTGGAAGAGACTGTTGTTCCATCTGAAACAGTGGTTGTAGAGATCGCAGAACCAGAAGCTGAGAAGATTGTAAGAGCGGCTGCAAAGCCGGCAGAAGTCTCTGTTATATCAAAGCCAGTAGCAGAGAAAGTGGCTGCGGTTGTTCAGGATCAGCAGGTGAGCAAGCCTGTTGTTGTACCTGAGCCGATTGTGTCACCGAAGCCTCCGGTACCGATCTCCACTGTGGAAGCCTCTTTGTCTGAGTCAGAAGATGTGCTTATGAATTGGCCTTCATCAGGGTATACGTTGCAGATGTTAGGCGCGGGCGTGAAAAAAAGTGCTGAGAAATTTATTAATGCTCAGGCAGAACCGCAGAAATTCTACTTGTTTCAGACGCGTTATAAAAATAAACCCTGGTTTGTGGTAGTCTACGGTCAGTATAAGGATCGTGATATGGCGCAGGCTGCTAGTAAATCTTTACCCGTGACTTTAGCCAAGCTGAAGCCCTGGGCAAGGACAATTCAGGGGATTCAAACGGATCTATCGACGAGAAAATAGTTTCTTTCGGTATTGTTTTTACAAACAAAAATATCCCCTGTTTGCTTATAATTTGTCCTTCCTTGCCTCTCTGTGTAAAATACCTGTCCCATTTTCCCTATAAATACAACTGTAGCTGGAAATTGACGGCTTTAATATATTGATAATTAAGAACTTTTTGGTGGGATTCGTTTTATGAGCAAAGGTCTGTATCGCCCTGGTGAGTTCAAAGATAACTGTGGTTTTGGTTTGATGGCCCATATGCAAGGGGAGCCAAGCCACGACTTGCTGTTGAAGGCGATTGAAGCACTTGCATGCATGACTCACCGTGGTGGAATCGCGGCAGACGGTAAGACCGGAGATGGCTGCGGATTGTTGATGCAGATACCGGATACCTTTCTGCGTGCGGCTGCGAAGAGCGAACTGGGTGTTGAGTTGGGTGAGAACTATGCCGTAGGCATGGTCTTTCTGTCTAAAGAGCCTGCGCAGGCTGATGCGGCGCGCGAAACATTAAATAAAGAGCTGGCTGCCCAGGGATTGACGGTAGCCGGTTGGCGTGTTGTGCCGACAGATGAAAGCTGTCTCGGTCCGATCGCTAAGGATACACTGCCAAAGATTGAGCAGGTATTCGTCACAACCGATAAAACTGAACGCGAACTGGCTGTCAGTATCTATACTGCTCGTCGTAAGGCTGAGATCGCCCTGGCTGCGGATGAAGATTTCTATATATGTAGTCTCTCCGATAAGGTTATCTCTTATAAGGGCCTGACGATGCCGGTTGATCTACCGGTATTTTATAAAGACCTGAGTGATGAGCGTCTGGAAACAGCTATCTGTACTTATCATCAACGTTTCTCGACTAACACAGCGCCGCGCTGGCCGTTGGCCCAGCCGTTCCGCTTGTTAGCCCACAATGGCGAGATAAATACGATTGAGGGCAACCGTAACTGGTCCCGTGCTCGTTCTAGTAAATTTGCCACTGAGCTGTTTCCGAACGTTGATGAGCTCCAGCCTATTGTAAATACGACCGGTTCAGACTCGTCCAGTATGGATAATATGCTCGAGTTTCTGTTAACGGGTGGTATGAACCTCTATCGTGCGGCACGAATGATTGTGCCTCCTGCATGGCAGAATGTTGATACCATGGACGCTGAGCTACGTGCCTTCTACGACTATAACTCCATGCACATGGAACCATGGGATGGTCCCGCTGGAATGGTAATGACCGATGGCCGTTATGCTGTTTGTATGCTGGACCGAAATGGCTTGCGTCCATCCCGCTGGGTGATGACTAAAGATGGCTTCATCTGTACGGCGTCTGAGATCGGTGTATTTGCCTATAAGCCTGAAGATATTGTTTCTCAGGGGCGTGTAGGCCCGGGTCAGATTCTCTCCATTGATACCCAAACCGGCGAAGTGCTGCATACAGCTGATGTGGATGACCGTTTGAAGAAAGCGCAGCCATATAAAAAATGGATGCGTGAGAATGCTTTGCCATTAGAGCAAACCATGAACCTGACGGAAGAATCTCAGTCTTTCTGTGAGATGAGCCCGGAAGCGGTCAAAACCCACATGAAGATGTTCCAGGTGACCTTTGAGGAACGCGATCAGGTACTTCGCCCATTGGGTGAAACCGCGATGGAAGCTGTTGGTTCCATGGGTGACGATAAACCGATGGCGGTCTTGTCCTCAAAAGAGCGTTCTGTTTATGATTATTTCCGTCAGCAATTTGCTCAGGTTACCAATCCACCGATCGACCCGCTACGTGAAGCGATCGTTATGTCGCTGGAAACCTGTATCGGTGCTGAGCAAAACGTTTTCGAAGAGTCTCCGGAACATGCGCGTCGGGTAATTCTGACAACGCCGGTATTGTCTGCCAGTAAATTTCTGCGTTTAAAGAATAATGCGATAGATGGTTTTGGTGTTGCCCAGATTGATCTGAACTATGACCCTGCAGAGATGGATCTGAAGGCAGCGATTGAATCTGTTGCTGATCAGGCTGAACAGCAGGTACGTGATGGTAAGGTCATTCTTATCCTGTCAGATTTTGCGATTGAAGAAGGTAAATTGCCAATTCATGCTTCGATGGCAACCGGTGCTGTACATCATCGCCTGATTAATGTGGGCCTGCGTGCTGATGCGAATATTGTGGTTGAATCCGGCACCGTACGTGATCCTCACCACTTTGCTGTACTGTTTGGTTTTGGTGCGACGGCGGTATACCCATATCTGGCCTATCGGGTTCTGACCGATCTTTGTGCAACCAACGAGCTGCAGATGAACTGGCTTGATAGTCATGAGAACTATCGTAAAGGTATTAATAAAGGCCTGATGAAGATCCTGTCGAAGATGGGTATCTCAACCGTAGCTTCGTATCGGGGAGCGCAGTTGTTTGAAGCGGTGGGCATCAGTTCTGAAGTAGTTGATCTTTGTTATACGGGTGTCGCCAGCCGAATTGAGGGCGCTGATTTTAGCGACTTCCAAATAGATCAACAGGCGCTGTCTGATGAGGCCTGGGTTGCCCGTAAGAAGATTAAACAAGGCGGTCTGCTGAAGTATGTGCATGGTGGTGAATACCATGCTTACAATCCTGATGTTATCCGTACTATTCACTCTGCTGTGCGCACAGGCGATTCTGCTGATTATCAGGAATATGCAGATCTTGTGAACAAGCGTGGCGTCGCGACTATCCGTGATTTGTTGGGGCTGAAAAAAGACGCTAAGTCGATTCAGCTGAGTGAAGTTGAGCCGGTAGAAAATATTTTCAAACGCTTTGACTCTGCTGCGATGTCATTGGGCGCGCTTTCTCCGGAAGCTCATGAATGTCTGGCGATGGCGATGAACGAGCTGGGTGGCCGCTCTAACTCCGGTGAAGGTGGTGAAGATCCTGCACGTCATGGTACGAATAAACGTTCTAAGATTAAGCAGGTTGCATCGGGTCGATTTGGTGTGACGCCTGAGTACCTGATCAATGCAGATGTGATGCAGATCAAAGTAGCTCAGGGTGCTAAGCCGGGCGAGGGAGGCCAGTTGCCGGGCGGTAAGGTCAATAGCCTGATTGCACGTCTGCGTTATTCGGTGCCGGGTGTGACACTGATTTCACCTCCACCACACCACGATATTTATTCAATTGAAGATCTGGCGCAGCTGATTTTCGACCTGAAGCAAGTAAATCCAGAAGGACTGGTTTCGGTGAAACTGGTTTCCCGTCCGGGAGTGGGTACTATCGCTTGTGGCGTTGCTAAAGCCTATGCGGATCTGATTACTATCTCAGGTTATGACGGTGGTACCGCAGCGAGCCCGTTGACGTCGGTACATTATGCCGGCTCTCCATGGGAGCTGGGTCTGGCGGATGCTCACCAGTCCCTGCGGGGTAATCATCTGCGTGGCAATATTCGTTTGCAAACCGATGGTGGTCTTAAAACTGGTCTGGATGTTGTGAAAGCGGCAATTCTGGGTGCTGAAAGTTTTGGTTTCGGCACCATGCCGATGGTTGCCGTTGGTTGTAAGTATCTGCGTATCTGTCATTTGAACAACTGTGCGACCGGTGTGGCTACTCAGAACGATGAACTGCGGGATAAGCATTACCGCGGTACCGTTGAGATGGTTAAGAACTACTTCCGCTTTGTTGCCGAGGAAACCCGTCAGTGGATGGCTTCTGTTGGTGTGCGTACGCTGGAAGAGTTAGTGGGTCGTGTTGATCTGCTGGAGCTGCTGGATGGTAGTACGGCTAAGCATGCCAAGATTGATCTGTCTCCGCTTATCTCTGATGCAGATATCCCTGCGGAATACCCGCAGACCTGTCAGGTAGAGCAGAATGATCCTTACGATCTGGCGCAGCTGAATAGTAAGATGCTGGAGCTCGCGCAGCAGGCGATTGACGATAAATCCGGTGCTGAGTTCGAACTGGTTATTACTAACTGTGATCGTTCAGTTGGCGCGCGTACATCGGGTGCAATTGCGAAAGTACACGGCAATCTGGGCATGAACGATAAGCCTGTCCGCTTTAACTTTACCGGTCATGCGGGACAGAGTTTTGGTGTGTGGAATGCGGGCGGTCAGGAGTTGTATCTGAAAGGTGATGCAAATGACTATGTAGGTAAAGGTATGGCTGGCGGTAAGATCGTTATACGTCAGCCGGATACCGTGACCTTTGCCAGTAATGAAACTGCGATTATCGGCAATACCTGCCTTTACGGTGCAACCGGCGGAAAGCTCTTTGCAGCAGGTTCTGCTGGCGAGCGTTTTGGTGTGCGTAATTCAGGTTGTTATGCCGTCATCGAAGGCGCAGGTGACCACTGTTGTGAGTATATGACAGGCGGTATGGTAACGGTGCTGGGCGAGACGGGTTATAACTTCGGTGCAGGTATGACCGGTGGTTTTGCCTACGTTTTGGATATGGATAACACCTTTGTTGATCGTTACAACCATGAATTGGTAGATATCCACCGCGTGGCGCCGCAGCATATGGAAGAGTACAAGAACCACTTGCGTACTGTGATTATCGGTTTTGTTACTGAGACTGGTAGCGCGTGGGGACAGCAGATTGTTGATAACTTCGATGATTACATTGGTCGTTTCTGGCTTGTTAAGCCTAAAGCGGCTAGTTTGGGGGCGCTGCTAGTTGATATGCGCTCACGTCCGGAGTAATGGGTTCATCGAACAGATGTAATGATTTAGCTGTGTCTGCCTTCGGGCAGGCACTATTAGACGGGGTGGAGAATGTCTGAACGTCTGAAGAATGATTTTCAGTTTCTGGAAGTAGAGCGTCAGGGACCAGGTAAAATTGAAGCGAATATCCGTAAGAAGGAGTTTGCGGAGATCTATGAGCCTTTTAAAGCCGAGGATGCGTCTGACCAGGCGCACCGTTGCCTTGAATGTGGCAACCCATATTGCGAGTGGAAATGTCCGGTACATAACTATATTCCGAACTGGCTGAAGTTGGTTTCTGAAGGGAATATCATTGAAGCTGCAGAGTTGAGTCATCAGACTAACTCGCTGCCAGAGGTCTGTGGTCGGGTATGTCCTCAGGATCGTCTGTGTGAGGGGGCTTGTACCCTTAATGACGAATTTGGTGCAGTGACGATTGGTTCTGTAGAGAAACATATCACTGATACTGCTTTTGCTATGGGCTGGCGTCCCGATATGAGTAAGGCGCCTGTCACAGATAAAAAAGTGGCAGTGATCGGTGCCGGGCCTGCAGGCCTTGCTGCGGCAGATATTCTTGTGCGTAACGGCGTGAAGCCAGTGGTCTTTGATCGCCATCCTGAAATCGGCGGTCTGCTGACCTTCGGTATTCCAGAGTTTAAGCTGGATAAGGATGTTATGGTTCGTCGTCGTGAAATCTTCACTGAGATGGGTGTTGAGTTCCGGCTGAATACTGATATTGGTAAAGATATTCAGATGCAGGAATTGATCGAGCAGTACGATGCTGTATTCCTGGGTATGGGCACTTACACATACATGAAAGGCGGCTTTCCAGGTGAAGATCTGGATGGCGTCTATGATGCATTACCCTTCCTGATCTCGAACGTTAACCGCTGCCTGGGTTTTGAAAAAGACGCGACAGATTATATCGGCGTCGAAGGTAAAAATGTTGTAGTTCTGGGTGGTGGAGACACCGCGATGGACTGTAATCGTACTTCTATCCGTCAGGGGGCTAAGAATGTTTACTGCGCCTACCGTCGTGATGAAGCGAATATGCCAGGTTCTAAGCGTGAAGTAGAGAATGCCCGTGAAGAGGGTGTGCAGTTCATGTTTAACCGTCAACCGGTTGAAGTGGTGGGTGAAGCGGGTAAGGTTACCGGCATTAAAGTGGTGACAACTCAGATGGGTGACCCTGATGAGAATGGTCGCCGCCGTCCTGAAGTTATTGAAGGTAGCGAAGAAGTAATACCAGCGGATGCGGTATTGGTTGCCTTTGGTTTCCGTCCAAGCCCGGCGCCCTGGTTTGCTGACTTTGGTATCGAGCTGGAACAGGATGGTCGTATCAAAACCTCCGAAGAGGAACGGTATGCATTCCAGACCAGCAACGAGAAAGTCTTTGCCGGTGGTGATATGGTGCGAGGTTCTGATCTGGTCGTGACTGCGATCGATGAAGGCCGCAAGGCTGCAGAAGGTATTCTGGATTACCTGAAAGTGTAAAACAGAAAGTGCTACGAAAAAGGTCGCTTTATGCGGCCTTTTTTTGTGTTCGAAAGTCTGGGGTGAGTTACTGCGTTAGTTGTTCGCCCCAGCCGTTAAAAACCTGTAAAATGCCTGCAGTTTTGAATCTGAGTTGAGAAAAGTAATGGCTGAACTAAAGAATGATCGTTTCCTGCGTGCGCTGATGCGTGAGCCTGTTGATGTAACTCCGGTATGGATGATGCGTCAGGCTGGCCGTTATCTGCCTGAGTATCGTGCTACCCGCGCTCAAGCCGGCGACTTTCTGAGTCTCTGTAAAAACCGGGATCTGGCGTGTGAAGTTACTATCCAGCCTTTAGAGCGTTACGATCTCGATGCGGCTATCCTTTTCTCAGATATACTCACAATCCCTGATGCGATGGGGCTTGGGTTGTATTTTGAAGTCGGCGAAGGGCCTAAGTTTAAAAAGGTTATCCGTACAGAAGCTGATGTGGATGCGCTACCGGTGCCTAAATCTGCCAGTGATCTGGACTATGTGATGAACGCGGTGAAGACGATCCGTTCAGAACTGAATGGCCGGGTGCCACTGATCGGGTTCTCCGGTAGCCCCTGGACTCTGGCTACCTACATGGTTGAGGGTGGCTCCAGTAAAGATTTCCGTCATATCAAAAAGATGATGTATGCCACGCCTGAAGTGTTGCACCAGTTGTTAGATAAACTGGCACAGTCGGTCACCGATTATCTCAATGAGCAGATCCGTAGTGGTGCTCAGGCGGTACAGATTTTTGATACCTGGGGTGGTGCATTGAGCGGTCCGATGTATCAGGAGTTCTCATTGAAATATATGCAGAAGATCGCTAATGGTCTGATTCGTGAAAACGAAGGCCGTAAAGTACCGCTGATTATGTTTACCAAGAATGGTGGTCAGTGGCTGGAAGCGATGGCTGAGGCGGGTGCAGATGCTTTAGGTTTGGACTGGACAACGAATATTGATGATGCCCGGGCCCGTATAGGTTACAAAGTTGCCCTGCAGGGTAATATGGATCCGTCAGTATTATATGGTACGCCTGAACGTATTCGTGCTGAAGTGGCTGATATTCTGGCGCGTTATGGCAGCGGCCCCGGCCATGTGTTTAACCTGGGACATGGTATTCACCAGTTTGTTGATCCGGCACAGCCGAAAATTTTTGTTGATGCGGTTCATGAACTAAGTGCTCAGTACCACGTCTAACATGTTGAAATTTAATGAGAGGGCTTATGGCCCTCTTTTGTTATCTAACGGAATTGATGGCTCCAGAGATGAAACGACTAACAGAACTATTGGAAAGTAACCGTCAATGGGCGGAAAAAATCAATCAGGAAGATCCGGAATTTTTTGAAACACTTGCCCAGCAGCAAGCGCCTGAATACCTATGGATTGGTTGTTCTGATAGCCGGGTACCTGCAAATGAGATTGTAAATATGATGCCAGGTGAACTATTTGTTCACCGTAACGTATCAAATCTGGTTGTGCATACTGATATGAATTGCCTGTCGGTGATTCAGTATGCGGTTGAAGTGCTGAAAGTGAAGCATATTATGGTCGTAGGACACTACGGATGCGGAGGGGTTAAAGCGGCGATAGAGACGACCCCGCATGGTTTGATTGATAACTGGTTGCGGCATATTCGCAATGTCTACAATAAGCATCGCAAACTGCTATCAGCCTGGGATAATTCTCATCAGCAGTTGGATCGTTTGTGTGAATTGAACGTTATTGAACAGGCTTACAATGTCTGTGAGACCACGGTGGTACAGGAGGCTTGGTCGAGAGGGCAGGAAGTAGCTGTGCACGGTTGGGTTTATGGACTCAATGATGGTCTGGTCAATGATCTGGAATTCGACGCCTCTAGTCAGGAAGATGTAGATGACGAGTATCGGCTGGCGATTAACAAAATAGAAAAATTGCGTGAATTAGCTTTTGTAACTGAAAAGGGGCAAAACGCTCGCGGGTTATGGGACAAGTTACGTAAACTGTTTAACTGATCGATTAGTTGGTCAGGTACATAAAAAGCCTCGCTATAGCGAGGCTTTTTTTGTGCTTAGAATATTACTTAGCAGCTTGCAGTGCCTGATCAAGATCGGCCATCAGGTCATCGATATGCTCGATACCGATAGACAGGCGAACCATTTCCGGGCTTACGCCAGCTGACTTCAGCTCTTCGTCGTTTAACTGGCGGTGGGTGGTTTCAGCTGGGATTGAAGCCAGTGACTTACAGTCACCGATGTTTACCAAGCGCAGGAAGATGTTGAGTGCATCGTAGAATTTAATAGTGGCTTCGCGACCGGCTTTCAGACCAAAGCTGAGGATGCCCGATGCTTTTCCGTTCATATACTTCTTAGCTAAAGCGTTATCTTTGTGGCTTTCTAAACCTGCATAGTTGACCCAGGAGACCTGATCATGATTTTCCAGGTACTCTGCAATCTTCTGGGTATTGTCGCAGATGCGCTCCATCCGCAGGCTCAGAGTTTCGATACCCTGAATCAGTAGGAAGGCGTTCATCGGGGACAGTGCCGCACCGGTGTTACGCAGAGGGACTACCCGACAGCGGCCGATAAAGGCGGCAGGGCCAAAGGCATCAGTATAAACCACACCGTGATATGACACATCGGGGGTGTTTAGCAGAGGGAAGCGGTCAGCATTATCTGCCCAGGGGAATTTCCCGGAATCAACAATAACACCGCCGATAGAGTTACCATGGCCGCCGATGTATTTAGTAGCCGCCTGAATAACGATGTCAGCACCGTGCTCAATCGGACGCCATAGCGCCGGGCTGGCAACAGTGCTGTCAACGATCAGTGGCAGGCCGTGCTTATGCGCCAGCTCAGCCAGAGCCTCAATGTCAGCAATGCCGCCGGAAGGGTTGCCGATAGATTCACAGAAGATCCCGCGGGTGCGGTCGTCTATCTGAGCTTCCATCGCAGCAAAGTCGTCTTTGTTCGCGAAGCGTACTTCGATCCCCTGGCGCGGCAGAGTATGCGCGAACAGGTTATAAGTACCGCCGTACAGCTCGCTGGTAGCGATAATGTTATCGCCGGCTTCTGCGATAGTCTGAATTGTATAAGTAATGGCTGCCATGCCTGAAGCAACAGCCAGAGCAGCAACGCCGCCTTCCATCGCTGCAACACGCTGCTCCAGTACGTCGTTCGTAGGGTTCATGATGCGGGTGTAGATATTACCGGGTACCTTCAGATCGAACAGGTCGGCACCGTGCTGTGCACTGTCGAATGCGTATGACGCGGTCTGATAAATAGGGACAGCAACTGCTTTAGTGGTTTCGTCCGGGCTGTAACCGCCGTGTACGGCAATGGTTTCCAGTTTCATCTGAAGCTCCTCATGAGAAATATGATACGTTAAATTGCGTTCTTGTATTTGTAATGTAGCGCTCGATTGTAGCTCTTCAGGAGAAGAAATAAAGCTCTCTTTTGTTCAAGGTGGCAGAGGGTTCAGATAGAATGCGCAGATACACCTAAAGGAGAGTTTGATGGCTAAGGCGAAGAGTGCGTATGTCTGTAATGACTGCGGCGCAGATTATTCCAAATGGCAGGGGCAGTGTACCGCCTGTAATGCGTGGAATACTCTGACCGAGATTCGCCTTAGCAGTGCTAAAGCAAGCAGTACGCGGGGCGCTCGTTATGAGGGGTACGCGGGTGGTGGCAGCGCCGCTAAGGTACAGGATTTGTCAGAGGTTAATCTGGCGGAAATGCCTCGCTTTGCGTCGGGTTCCGGAGAGTTGGACCGGGTATTGGGTGGTGGGTTGGTGCCCGGCTCTGCCATTTTGATCGGTGGCCACCCTGGTGCCGGTAAAAGTACCTTGTTATTACAGACCATGTGTCATCTTGCTCAACAGATGCCCGCGCTCTATGTTACCGGAGAGGAGTCCTTGCAGCAGGTTGCCCTGCGTGCTCAGCGTTTAGGGACTAATAGCAATAATCTCAAAATGCTGTCAGAAACCAGTGTTGAACAGATCTGCACTACCGCCGAGCAGCTTAAGCCGAAAGTGCTGGTGGTGGACTCGATACAGGTGATGCATGTGGATGATGTGCAGTCTGCACCTGGAAGTGTGTCTCAGGTTCGAGAGGCAGCGGCCTATCTGACCCGTTTTGCTAAGCAGACAGGTACCGTTTTGTTCCTGGTTGGCCATGTCACTAAAGACGGCTCGCTGGCGGGCCCGAAAGTGCTGGAGCATATGATTGACTGTTCATTGCAGTTAGAGGGCGATAGTGACGGTCGTTTCCGGACGTTACGCAGTCATAAAAACCGTTTTGGTGCGGTGAATGAGCTGGGTGTGTTCGCTATGCTCGAGCAAGGTCTGAAAGAGGTAAAAAATCCCAGCTCTATTTTTCTTAACCGTGGCGAGGTGCCGAGCCCGGGCAGTCTGGTTATGGTGGTGTGGGAAGGCACCCGTCCCTTGCTGGTAGAAGTTCAGGCATTAGTCGATGAAAGCCATATGAATAATCCGCGCCGGGTGGCTGTGGGTTTAGATCATAACCGGCTGGCGATGTTACTGGCGGTCTTGCATCGTCACGGAGGTTTGCAAACCGGCGATCAGGACGTGTTTGTTAACGTTGTAGGCGGTGTTAAAGTGCTGGAAACCAGTGCTGATCTTGCGCTGCTATTGTCTGTGGTATCGAGCTTTCGTGATCGGGCGCTGCCACAAGATCTGATTGTTTTCGGTGAGGTCGGGTTGTCGGGTGAAATTCGCCCGGTACCTAATGGTCAGGAACGCATCAGAGAGGCAGCTAAGCATGGGTTTCGGCGGGCGATTGTGCCCAAAGCCAATGCGCCAAAACAGCGTCTGGAGGGGATGGAGGTGATAGGGGTTAGCCAGTTATCAGAAGCGCTGGAGGCGCTGTGATTACTCTTTAGCGCTCAGGTGTTCTAATTCTCTTTCAAGTAGTTCCTCGTTACCCAGGTTTAGTTCAACCAGACGGCGTAGGTGGGAAATGCTGTCAATATCCATGTTTTGCGCTTCAAAGCCCAGATATTCGCCGAGTTGGTGACGTAAAATGACCGGCATGCGTATGGTAATGTCGTCGCTCAGCTTGAGAACCAGATCAGCGTTGTCTCCCACATTGAGTAAAGGGGTGATAATGATTGAGGTTAGCGCGCCGCGAAAAGAGATATCAATGAGTTTCACTGGCCAGCTGCAAGCTTTAGTCTGCACTTCACAGTCTGCATCGAAGGTTATTCGTTGAAAGCGGCGTCGTTCTACGGTCATTTTTTATTCTCCTGCGTTCTGCTGCGCGTTTAAAGCAGCAAACTATCATTCAGTTTAGAGTAAATTGTCCGCCGGGAATACCTGTTGGGTTACTCGGTATGAGGAATAAAAAAAACCGGCTTTAGGGCCGGTTTTTTGCAAAGCATCACAGACTGAATTGTTACTTAGCCATACGCTTGTATTTGATGCGCTCAGGCTGATGGTCTTTACCGTAGCGCTTCTTATAATCTTCAGCGTATTCAGTATAGTTACCCTCAAAGAATGCAACCTGTGACTCGCCTTCGTATGCCAGCATATGGGTACAGACACGGTCAAGGAACCAGCGGTCGTGGGAGATAACCACTGCGCAACCTGGGAAGGCCAGAAGTGCCTCTTCCAGTGCTCGCAAGGTTTCTACGTCAAGATCGTTGGTGGGCTCATCCAGTAACAGAACATTGCCGCCCTCTTTCAACAGCTTGGCCATATGCAGGCGGTTACGTTCACCACCAGAAAGATCCTTAACAAATTTCTGCTGATCGGAACCTTTGAAGTTGAAGCGGCCGCAATAGGCGCGAGAAGAAGAGGTGTAGTTACCGACAACGATATTGTCCTGTCCGTCAGAAATCTCTTCCCAGACGGTTTTCTCACCGGCAAGATCACGACTCTGGTCAACATAGGCGAGTTTAACTGTCTCGCCAATTTCGATGCTGCCGGAATCAGGCTTTTCCTGTCCGGTGATCATTTTGAACAGGGTCGACTTACCGGCGCCGTTACCACCGATAATGCCGACAATAGCGCCCTGAGGAATGCTTAGAGAAAGATCTTCAAATAAGACTTTATCGCCAAAGGATTTGGTTACATTATCCAGCACGATGACTTTTTCACCCAGGCGTGGGCCCGGTGGAATATAGATCTCAGAGGTTTCGTTTCGGGTCTGGAATTCACGGGAATTCATCTCTTCAAACTGACGCAAGCGGGCTTTGGATTTAGCCTGACGTCCTTTCTGACCCTGGCGAACCCACTCCAGTTCGGCGTTAACCGCTTTATGGTGGGCGGCTTCCTGTTTAGATTCCATCTCCAGGCGGTGTTCTTTCTGTTCCAGCCAGCTGGAATAGTTGCCTTCGTATGGGATGCCACGACCGCGGTCCAGTTCCAGAATCCAGCCGGCGGCATTGTCCAGGAAATAGCGGTCGTGGGTGATCGCTACAACGGTGCCCGGGTATTCCTGCAGGAATCGCTCAATCCAGGCGATAGATTCAGCATCCAGATGGTTGGTTGGCTCGTCCAGCAACAGCATATCTGGTTTGTCGAGTAATAGGCGACAAAGAGCAACCCGGCGACGTTCGCCGCCCGATAGATGTTTAACTTCGGCGTCCCAGGCTGGCAGACGCATCGCATCAGCGGCGCGTTCCAGCATAGTGTCCAGGTTATGGCCGTCTTTTGCGGAGATCAGGTCCTCAAAGCGTGCCTGTTGTTTCGCTAATTCATCAAAATCAGCGTCTGGTTCTGCGTAGGCGGCATAAACTGCTTCAAGACCGTCCAGAGCCTCTTTAACATCAGAAACTGCTTCTTCAACAATCTCACGAACGGTTTTACTCTCATCCAGCTGGGGTTCTTGCGGCAAATAGCCAACTTTAATACCCGGCATTGGCCGTGCTTCACCGATGTATTCCTGATCTAAACCTGCCATGATTTTAAGCAGGGAGGATTTACCCGAACCGTTGAGTCCAAGTACACCGATCTTAGCCCCTGGGAAGAATGACAGGGAGATGTCTTTAAGAATTTCACGCTTGGGCGGCACAACTTTGCCAACCCGATTCATGCTGTAAACGTACTGAGCCATTACACAACCTGTTAACTGTTAT
>JAIBCZ010000251.1 GCA_024679645.1 Amphritea sp. | reverse complement strand
TCGGTGGATCGATTCTGATTGTCGGCTCTGCCGCGGGGGTTATCGCGCTAAGCAAACTTGAAGAGCTGTCTTTCATCTCTTACCTGCGTTTTATCCATTGGCTACTGATCGCCTACACTGTTGGCTATCTTGCCGTGATGGCGCTCACAAACCTGGTTCTCTGAATAGTCATAACATTGAGCCGCGGAACGCATCATTCCGCCGGCTCAATGCCGAAACAGCCCGACAAAACCATCGCACCACAATGGTGCAATAAAATCATAAAATCACAACCTGCTACAGCCACTGAAAGAAAACCAGCGCAATACTGCCTCACTAACCTTCTTTTACCCAAAACATTGACCACCAAGATACTCCACGTCAGACAAACAGCTGACAACAACCTAGCCCAATACGTCGTAAGTGCCGGTATAACTGACTATAAGACCAATAGAGCCCCATTAAAACCGATAACATCGCAGACTAAACAAGCCGTCTAAATGGGTTAAAGCGATCCCTTTCTAACATGTAGAACAGCCTCCTCATTTAAAAAACAACGATAAAAATGCATTTTTCTATAAGTTGGTTTGATTATTGCTATTAAACACGCAATAGCTTGCTAGCTATTGGCTTATTTGGTTGTCACAATCAACCGATGCCAAAGTTCACAAACAAATATTGGATAGTCAGGGGAAGTATATGAGCGGAAATGAATCTCGTTTGAACGCGATAAACGAAATCACCAACGCAGCGCCATTTGAAACATCAATGACAAAGCCGCTTAAAGATATCTGGGCATGCGATGTATTTGGCTTAGAGCAGATGGAAGAGTCACTTTCTAAGTCTGCATTCAAAGCGATCAAGAAAACCGTTCAGTCCGGTGCAGTTCTAGAGCCTGCTGTTGCTGATATGGTTGCTGCTGCGATGAAAGACTGGGCCATGACCAGAGGCGCTAAGTTCTTCTCTCATATCTTCTACCCAATGACCAATGCCACTGCTGAAAAGCATGATGGCTTTGTTGTTACCAACACCGACGGCGGCGCTATCACCGAGTTTACCGGTAGCCTGCTGATTAAGGGCGAGCCAGACGGTTCTTCATTCCCGAACGGCAGCCTGCGTATGACCAACGCTGCCCGTGGTTATACCGCATGGGACCCTACCAGCCCTGCTTACATGATGCATACCGCTAACGGCGCTGTATTGATGATTCCTAGCGTATTCATGTCCTGGACTGGTGAAGCGCTGGATAAGAAGATCCCTCTATTGCGCTCTAACGCTGCGATGAATACTGCGGCACAAAAAGTTCTGGCTTTGATGGGCGAAGAAGAGATCGCTACATTGAACTCAAGCTGTGGTGCTGAACAAGAATACTTCCTGGTAGATGAGAAGTTTGCTAACGCCCGTCCTGACCTGCTACTGGCAGGCAGAACACTCTTTGGTGCATCACCTGCGAAAGGCCAGGAGTTTGATGACCACTACTTCGGCGCAATCCCTGAGCGTGTTCAGGTATTCATGCAGGATCTGGAAGACAAGCTATACCGCCTGGGTATTCCAGCAAAAACTCACCACAACGAAGTAGCGCCTGGGCAGTTTGAAATCGCCCCTTACTTTGAAGCTGCCAACGTTGCTGCAGACCACCAGCAAATGATGATGACGCTGCTGAAAAGCACTGCTAAAGCTCACGGCTTCGTCTGCTTGCTGCATGAAAAGCCATTCGCTGGCGTTAACGGCTCAGGTAAGCACGTTAACTGGTCAGTCGGTAACGCAACCCAGGGCAACCTGCTTGATCCTGGTTGCACTCCAAACGAAAACCTGAACTTTTTGCTCTTTTGTGGTGCAGTAATTCGTGGCGTGCACAAATTTGGACCATTATTGCGTGCAGTTATCGCATCCGCTGCCAACGATCACCGTCTGGGTGCAAACGAAGCGCCTCCAGCCATCCTTTCTGTCTACCTGGGTACACAGCTGGAGAAGGTATTTGATGATATCCGTACCGGCGAGCTTCACGTACCAACTACCGGTGGCCAGATGGACCTGGGTCTGTCTCAGATTCTTAAGTTTGATCGCGATTCTGGCGACCGTAACCGTACTTCACCGTTCGCTTTCACCGGTAACCGTTTCGAATTCCGTGCAGTAGGTTCTTCTCAGTCTGTTTCTGGCCCACTGGTCGCAATGAACACCATGCTGGCTGACTCACTTGAGTGGATCGCTGCCAAGCTTGAAACCGCGCTGCAAAGCAACTCTGACAAGACCGCAGCAGTTTTCGCTGTGCTGAAAGAGCTGATGGAAGAGCACAGCAACGTTGTGTTTGGTGGTGACGGTTACTCTTCTGAGTGGCATACCAAAGCAGTTGAAGAACACGGCCTGAAAAACATCCCGACCACTGCTGACGCCCTGCCTGCCTTTAAGGCCCCTGAAGTGATTGAGCTGTTCTCCAGCACTGGCGTTCTGAGCCCAGTGGAACTGGCCAGCCGCTTTGAGGTTTATGCTGAGCAGTATGTTCTGTCTATCGAAGTTGAAGCGAAACTGGTTATCGAGATGGCGACTACCATGATCTACCCAGCTGCTATCAACTACCTGTCCAGCATCGCCTCTACCGGTCTGCAACTGGAGCACTCTCCCGCAGATCGCGTTGCCAAATCAGCATCCGCTATGATGGCATCTGTTGAGAAACTTAGCACCGCCCTGGAAGCTGAATTCGATTCAGAAGAAGCTCACATGGACTTCCTGGCTTCAGATGTATGCGGCCTGATGGAAGAAGTACGTGCCTCAGCTGATACGCTTGAGACACTGGTTGCTGATAACCTGTGGCCTCTGCCTAAGTATCGTGAAATGTTATTTATTAAATAACAGCGTCCTCACCCGGTTTCATGCAGATGAAGCCGGGGGTATAAAAAAAGCACTGACCTGACGGCCAGTGCTTTTTTTTCGTATAGAGAATGTTAACGCTTTGAGGAATACCCCAGCGCGACAAACAGGCTAGTCAGCCTTTGGCGTGCGGTACCCTGGCTTGACGAGAATCTCTACATAAAAAGACTCGACCTGGTCGGCTTCAGCCTGCGAAATATATTTACTAATTTCTGAAAGATGAATGACTTCACTCGACGCTTCATCTGCACCAAAGCGGCAATCAAAATCCCAGTAATCAACACCCTCAGACAGCGCCTTATTACGCTCTCTTTTTATGTACTTTTTAACTTCGTGTTTGATTGCATCAACATGCCTTGCAACAGCGAGCTTTGGGTGAGACAACTTAAACGTCTTTTTCATAATGATTCCATAAAGTGAAACAGGCTTGCCGGTAACTTAGCAGCTGCCAGATAATGCCAGTAATAATCGGCGCACTTTAACACGTATGAGCACAAATCACTCAGGAGATTCACTAATTTTCAGCGTTAATGACAGCTTACACTTTACTAACCAAAAATAGACCAGCCGGTATGCTCCACCAGCTTCTCCAGCGCCTCGGTACCCAGCTTACTGTTACCAACGTCATCTAAGCCCGGGGACCACACCCCAATCGAAGCCTTACCCGGCGCAACCGCTAAGATACC
>JAIBCZ010000176.1 GCA_024679645.1 Amphritea sp. | reverse complement strand
CCAGTGATGGCAAATAAACGACTTTTGCCGTTTGACCCCTGGTTTTTGGCTGCAGCCATCTGTCTGATTTTAATCGGCTTCGTGATGATTAGTTCTGCCTCTATTGAGGTGGCAGCCGTACGTAATAGCAATCCATTTTTTTATATGGTTCGCCACGGCATTTTTATTCTGATTGGACTGGTAGCCGCTATTGTAGCGTTGAAAATACCTATTAGCTTCTGGCAACGTAGTGGTCCCTGGTTGCTGCTGATTGGATTTTTGTTATTGGTATTGGTGTTGATTGTTGGCCGGGAAATTAATGGTTCAGTCCGCTGGATCTCGCTTGGCCCAATAAACTTGCAAGCGTCAGAAGTTGCAAAGTTTGCCATGGTTATTTACCTGGCAGGTTATTTGGTTCGTCGTTTGACTGAGGTAAGGAGTAGTTGGAAAGGCATTGCTAAGCCCGCGTTGCCATTGGCCTTCTTTCTATTTTTGTTGATCCTAGAGCCGGATTTTGGTGCTGCTGTTGTATTGCTAGGCAGTATTATGGGCATGATTTTTCTGGGCGGTATGAAATTTAGCCAGTTTGCAATGATAGTCGTCGGCTGTGCCGTGGTTATTCCCTCACTGGCGATACTCCAACCCTATCGTGTGGTGCGGTTGAAGACTTTTCTGGACCCCTGGGCGGACCCTTTTGGTTCCGGCTATCAGTTGGCGCAAGCGCAAATTGCTTTTGGGCGTGGAGATTGGTTTGGCACTGGTCTGGGAAACAGTGTGCAAAAGTTGTTCTACCTTCCTGAAGCGCATACGGATTTTGTTTTTTCAGTGTTAGCGGAAGAGATGGGATTAGTATTTGCGCTGTTCGTTGTAGGTTTGTTTGGGCTGTTGGCGGTGCGCATGTTCAGAATCGGCCGTAGAGCAGAGAAGTTACAACAGTTTTTTATGGCTTATATCTCTTACGGCTTTGCCATCATGTTAGCGGGCCAGGCGCTGATTAATATTGGTGTAA
Source organism: Amphritea sp. (assembly GCA_024679645.1). Taxonomy (GTDB): domain Bacteria; phylum Pseudomonadota; class Gammaproteobacteria; order Pseudomonadales; family Balneatricaceae; genus Amphritea. Next base: position 4,118 of record JAIBCZ010000176.1, on the reverse strand, counting down.
ATGTGGGGGCACTGCCAACGAAGGGGCTAACACTACCCTTGGTAAGTTATGGTGGCAGTAGTTTAGTGGTCAGTTGTGTAATGCTGGCGATTGTGATGCGCGTGGATTACGAGTTAAAGCGGATGCAAAGTGAGACGGTTAATACGCCGGTAAAGCCGGATAAAAAACGAAAGCGCCGTGGGGGAGACTCAGATGTGTAATGCCTCTTTGATGTCTGAAACTACTGTTCTGGTTATGGCGGGTGGTACGGGCGGTCATGTGTTTCCAGCATTGGCAACAGCGGATTGTTTACGCCAGCAGGGCGTAACGGTGGAGTGGTTAGGTACAGCTGCTGGTATTGAGGCGGATGTCGTCCCTGCTGCAGATATTAAATTGCACTGCATCGATGTTAAAGGCCTGCGTGGTAAGGGCAAGTTAAGCCTGTTACTGGCACCCTTTAAGCTGATACATGCATTGTACCAGGCGTTTCAGGTGCTGCGTCGGGTTAAACCTGATGCGGTATTGGGGATGGGCGGTTTTGCGTCGGGGCCAGGTGGGCTGGCTGCATGGCTGACCGGTGTGCCTGTTGTGGTTCATGAACAGAATGCGTATGCCGGTATGACCAATAAAATACTGTCGCGTATGGCGCGGCGGGTACTTGAGGCTTTTGGTGGTGCATTCAAGGGCAAGGTTGAAACGACAGTAGTCGGTAACCCGGTACGAGGAAATATTCTTGAATTGCCAGCCCCAGAGGAGCGTTTATCAGAGCGCCAGGGCCCTGTTCGACTTCTTGTTGTTGGCGGTAGCCTCGGAGCCAAAGCGATCAATGAACTGTTGCCTGTTGTGTTAGCCGGGCTGCCTGACGGAGCTCAGTTTGAAGTGTGGCATCAGGTGGGTAAGCGAAACCTGTCCGAAACTCAGGCTTGCTATCGGGCAGCGGGGCTGGAAGGAGTGGATAATATACGGGTCGTACCCTTTATAGACAGAATGGATGAGGCATATGGCTGGGCTGACCTGGTGCTATGTCGGTCCGGTGCGTTAACCGTCAGTGAGTTAAGCATAGCAGGGGTGGCTTCTGTATTAGTGCCTTTCCCTTTTGCGGTAGATGATCATCAGACAGGCAACGCCCGTTATCTGGCCGAAGCGGGTGCCGCGATCCTGGTTCAACAAAATGAGCTGGATCAGGATCGTCTGACAAATATTTTGACAGAGCAGTTGAATAACCGGCAGGTGCTTCTCGATATGGCGGTAAAAGCCCGTCAGTTAGGGCAGCCAGAGGCAAGCCGATGTGTTGCTGATATCTGTCTGGAGGTAATGAAATAGTGACTGAAAATACGACTGCAATTTATGACGTGCCAGAGATGCGACGCATCCGTCGAATACATTTTGTCGGAATTGGTGGTGTTGGGATGTGCGGTATTGCTGAAGTGCTGCTGAACCAGGGATATCAGATTTCAGGTTCCGATATCAGAACCTCTGCAACCACGGAACGTCTACAGAAGATGGGCGCGGAAATTTTTATTGGTCATTCGTCTGATAATGTCACGGCAGCAAATGTAGTCGTGATCTCTACAGCGGTTAATGATGAGAACCCAGAGGTGAGTGCCGCCCGGGAGCGGCGAATACCTATCGTACGCCGGGCTGAGATGCTGGCCGAATTGATGCGATATCGTCATGGTATCGCCGTTGCTGGCACACACGGTAAGACGACGACGACTAGTTTACTTGCGTCGGTGATGGCAGAAGCAAAATTCGATCCTACCTATGTGATTGGTGGTCGATTAAACAGTGCTGGAACTAATGCCAAACTGGGCAGCAGCCGCTATTTGGTTGCCGAAGCGGATGAGAGTGATGCATCGTTCCTTCATCTTCAGCCTATGGTCGCAATCGTTACCAATATTGATGCCGATCATATGGATACGTACGGCGGTGATTTTGGCAAACTGAAGCAGACTTTCGTTGATTTTCTTCATAATTTACCCTTTTACGGTCTGGCTGTGCTTTGTACCGATGACCCTGTTATTCAGGAGATTATTCCACAGGTGGGCCGTCCGATGGTGACCTATGGCGTAAATGAAGGCGCTGACTATCGTGCGGTGAATATTGTTCAGAAAGGCATGGAAACCAGTTTTACTGTTAACCGTCCTGATGGGCGAGCAGACCTGTTGGTGACTGTAAATATGCCTGGCAGGCATAACGTTCTGAATGCTCTGGCGACAATTGCGGTGGCGACTGATGAAGGTATCGATGACCTGGCTATTTGCCAAGCGCTGAAGAAGTTTGAAGGTGTTGGACGACGCTTCCAGGTATTAGGTGATATTCCTGTAGAGGGAGGGGTTGCGATGTTGGTGGATGATTATGGTCATCACCCAACAGAGGTTCAGGCAACTATTCGTGCGGTTAAAGAAGGCTGGCCAGATAAGCGTTTGGTAATGATCAATCAGCCGCATCGTTATACCCGTACACGTGATCTGTATGAAGACTTTGTTCAGGTCCTGTCAGAAGCGGATGTTTTGCTGTTGATGGAGGTTTATGCGGCAGGAGAGTCGCCGATTGCAGGTGCTGATGGCCGCAGTTTGTGTCGTAGCATTCGCCAGCGCGGTAGTGTTGATCCGGTATTTGTTGAATCGGTCGATGAAGTTCCCGGCGTACTTAAAAATTTGCTACGGCCTGGTGATCTGGTGCTGACACAGGGCGCGGGTAATATCACTGCGCTTGCACATGAACTGTCAAAGCTTGACCTGACTGCTGAATCGGAGGCTGATTGATGGGCATGTACAAAGTCACGGAGCAGGAACGCGATCAGTTTGGTCGGGTTGCTGTGCTGTTTGGTGGCTCTTCAGCCGAGCGGAGTGTTTCGCTTAAAAGTGGGGCCGAAGTATTACGAGGTTTACAAGCTGCAAACGTAAATGCTTTTGGCATTGATCTAAGTGGTAATGCCGCAGATCCGTTGCAGCAGTTACAGCAGGCAAGTTTTGACAGGGCTTTTCTGATTCTTCACGGTAGAGGTGGTGAGGACGGCACTATTCAGGGGGTCTTAGAAATTATGGATAAGCCCTATACCGGTAGTGGTGTGATGGCATCAGCACTGGGTATGGATAAGGTGAAGTGTAAACAAATTTGGGCTGCTGCAGGTCTTCCTACACCTGCCTACGCTGTTCCGAGTGACACAGCTGATCTTGATCAGTTGGTTGCTAAGCTTGGCTTTCCGATGATTGTTAAGCCAGCGCACGAAGGCTCAAGTATCGGTATGAGTAAAGTCGATACTGCCAGCGAATTAGCTCAGGCAATTACCGAGGCGAAACAGTTTGATCGGGCGGTATTGGTCGAAAGCTGGATTAACGGCCCTGAATTTACAATCGCTATTCTGGATGGGGAGGCTTTGCCCGTTATTCGCCTGGAAACACCCCATGAATTCTATGACTTTGACGCTAAGTATCAGGCGAACGATACCCAGTATCACTTTGACCATGGTTTGAGCCCAGGGCAGGAAACTGAGTTGATGAATTTAGCTGAACAGGCTTTTGAAATGGTCGGTTGCAGTGGTTGGGGACGGGTTGATGTAATGCTCGACGAACAGCGCGGTTTTCAGTTGTTAGAAGTGAATACGCTTCCGGGTATGACCGATCATAGTCTGGTACCAATGGCGGCTAAAGAGGCGGGCAAAAGCTTTGAAGAGCTGGTGGTGACTATTTTGCGAGGGAGTCTCTGATCCATGCTAAAAAAGCTGCTTGCGTCTGAACAGTCTGAAGCCGAACAGCCCCGACGGGGAGCTTCGGCGACGGCTTATAAGCGAGCAGAAAAAGGCATAGCAGCCGGAGAAAAAACTGAATCAGATAATGATACGTTTGACTGGGTTCAAAAATGGAAGGGGGTTGATGGTGATTGGTGGATAAAGCCGGCAACAATTCTTACCTCGCTGGCGGTGTTTATTGCGTTAGCGGATTACAGTTATAGCGTAATGTACAACTGGCTGGACAAACCAGTGGAAAAAATTATGTTTGAAGGGCAGACACGACATTTAGATCGCCAACAGCTTGCGGCCGCCTCAGTGGCTTTGATGAATGGAGGTTTGTTGAGTGCGGACCTTGAAGCGGTAAAGGAAGGTATTCAGGCTAACCCCTGGGTTTATCAGATTG
>JAIBCZ010000115.1 GCA_024679645.1 Amphritea sp. | reverse complement strand
GACTTGACCAACACCACCCAGTTTGCTTCTGACTCTATTAAGAAGTCTTCCGCCCAGAATGGTTATCCCAAAGGTGACCTGATTGGCGTGAGTTTCGGTCTTAATGGTGAGATGGTGGCCAGCTTTAGTAACGGTCAAAACCAGACGCTGGGTGTTGTTGCTGTTGCCACTTTTGAAAACCAGGCGGGCCTTCAGCCGGTGGGTGATACCCAATGGGCTGCCTCATTGAGTTCGGGTAACGCTATCCCTAACCCGCCGGGCTCCGGCCTTAACGGTACTCTGCGTTCCGGTGCGTTGGAGCAGTCAAACGTTGACCTGTCAGAGCAGTTGGTGAAACTGATCGTTGCGCAGCGTAACTTCCAGGCGAACTCTAAAACCCTGGAAACGCTGAATACCGTGACTCAGGCTATTTTGCAGATCTGATTTGGAAGTAATTCTCAGCTTAAAAGGCGACTTCGGTCGCCTTTTTTTATGCGCGTGTACTTATTGGCACAACCATTGCATTTTACCTGTTAGTGAATTTAAACCACTAAAGCGGCAATGCCTGACCGTTTTAGCGTGAAGGCGGCAAGCGGGGAATCCAATGGATAAAGTGTTGTATTTGGCAATGAGTGGGGCGCGGGAAACGATGCGTTCTCAGCAAGCCCATGCCAGTAACTTAGCGAATGCGACGACCACTGGCTTTAAAGCAGATTTTGCTCAAGCGAGGGCGATGCAGGTTTATGGCGATGGCCATGAATCTCGCGTCTATGCCATGGCGGAGTGTCCGGCGACGAATACCGCCAGCGGCACGCTGATGCAGACAGGCCGCTCGCTGGATGTGGCAATTGATGGGGATGGCTGGTTAGCCGTCATCGATGCCAACGGTAATGAGGCTTATACCCGACAGGGAGAGTTGCAAGTCAATCAGTTCAATCAACTGGTCACGGGCTCGGGTGCTCGTGTTATGGGCAATGGTGGTATACCCATTACTCTGCCGCCTTTTGAAAAGCTGGACATCGGTGGTGATGGCACCATTACCATAAAGCCTTTAGGGGCTGGAGCTTCTGAACTGGCGATTCTGGATCGAATCAAGCTCGTTAAGCCTGAATCCGGGGAGCTGTTTAAAAGTACCGATGGTCTTATGCATACCGGCAATAATCAGCCGTTGTTGCCGGATGCCGGGGTGAAGCTTCGTGCCGGTTTTGTTGAATCCAGCAATGTGAACTCTATTACTGAACTGACTTCGATTATCGATCTGGCGCGTCAATTTGAAATGCATGTAAAGATGATGAAGACAGCTGAAGAGAACTCTTCTGCTGCTGCACGTATCTTATCGCTGCAGTAACAGAATAATGAATATTAAGGGTGGAGAATAATTATGCATGGAGCCCTCTTTGTAGCAAAAACAGGCTTGAGTGCGCAGGACACGTCCCTGAAGGTTATCTCGAATAACCTGGCTAACGTTAGTACCGTTGGCTTCAAAAAAGATCGGGTAGTGTTTGAAGATCTGATGTATCAGGTGCAGCGTCAACCGGGTGCCCAGTCAGCAGAAGAGTCACAGCTGCCTTCAGGTTTGCAGCTGGGTTCTGGTGTCCGGGTATCGGGTACACAGAAGCTGTTTCAGGAAGGAGAAATGCAAACCACCGGTGAGGCGTTTGATATTGCTATCGCTGGCCGTGGATTTTGGCAAGTAACGCTGCCAAATGGGGATACAGGCTATACCCGGCAAGGGCAATTCCATTTGAACTCTGATAATGAAATTGTGACATCGGAAGGTTATCTTCTGGATCCTGGGCTGACCCTGCCGTCAGAAGTGCAGTCGATGACAGTCGGTGTTGACGGTGTTGTCAGTGCTCTGGTTCAGGGGAGTGCATCACCACAGCAAATCGGACAGTTGCAGCTGGCTGATTTTGTTAACCCTCAGGGATTACAGGCGTATGGCCAGAATCTGTTTCTTGAAACCGCAGCGAGCGGCACGCCTGCCCTGGCTAACCCTGGTGAAGGGGGAACAGGTCAACTGCGCCAGGGGATGCTAGAAGGGTCGAACGTCAACGCAGTAGAAGAGCTGGTTAATATGATTACAACCCAGCGTGCGTATGAGATGAATTCTAAAGTGATCTCAACGGCAGACCAGATGTTGTCTTACGTGACACAGAATCTGTAAGTCTGAGTTGAGGAGGTAAGTGATGAAACGACTGTTAACTGTGCTCACTGCAATCCTGGTTCTGGAGGGCTGCGTCAGTACGCCACCTAAGCCAGACAGCCCGCATTTTGCACCGGTTCGTCCGCAGGCAATGACCGCACCGCGTGAGGTCACTGGATCAATATTCAATGCGGCGACCAGTAATAGTTTATATAGCGATGGCCGGGCGCATCGGTTGGGTGACATCATCACGGTTGTGCTACAGGAAAGTACCTCTTCGACTAAAAGTAATAAGACCAGTGTGGATAAAGATAGCTCGCAAACGCTCGCGTCACCGACAATCTTTGGTTTTGAGCCAAAAATATTGGGTAAGCCTTTAAGTGCCAGCACCGGTAGCTCAACTACCGCGTTTGAAGGTGAGGGTAAATCTGATATGAGCAATAGTCTGAATGGCAATATTACTGTGACGGTTCATGAAGTCCTGCCGAATGGTCTGATGATTGTTAAGGGAGAAAAATGGCTAACATTGAACCAGGGTGATGAATATATTCGTGTGAGTGGAATGATTCGGCCACAGGATATATCAACCAGTAATACAGTACTGTCGACTCAGTTAGCGGATGCCCGGATTACTTACAGTGGTTCAGGTGAGTTGAATGACTCAAACTCAATGGGTTGGCTATCGAAGTTCTTCATCGGTCCACTGTGGCCATTCTGAGCGGACGAAACGGAGAGAAGATGATGAAAGGTTTCTGGATAGTCGTAGTTATGATGACGTTGCTAAGCAACGCCGTGCAGGCTGAAAGAATAAAAGATCTGACTTCGGTGGCGGGTGTGCGAAGTAACCAGCTAGTGGGTTATGGGCTGGTTGTCGGTCTTGATGGAACCGGTGATAAAACATCGTTCACCTCGGCGACGTTTCGCAACATGCTAAATAACTTTGGTGTGGCAATCCCTCCGAATATAGATCCCAAATCGAAGAATATTGCTGCCGTTGCAGTGCATGCGGATCTGCCGCCTTTTGCAAAGCCGGGCCAGGTTATTGATGTAACGGTATCGACTATAGGTGATGCGAAAAGCTTGCGCGGCGGAAGCTTGATTATGGCACCTTTGAAGGGTGCTGATGGGCAAATATATGCTATAGCACAGGGTAACCTGGTGGTGTCGGGGTTTGGTGTTCAGGGGGCAGATGGTTCCCGCTTATCTTTGAATGTACCCAGTGTTGGCCGAATCCCCGGAGGAGCATCGGTAGAGCGAACTGTTCCGAATGCCTTTGCTCAGGGGGATAGTTTAGTGTTGAACCTGAATCATGCTGATTTTACAACGGCTCGCCGCTTGGCAGAGCAAGTAAATAGCTTGTTAGGCCCGGGCATGGCTCAGGCGATGGATGCCACCTCAATTCGTGTGTCAGCGCCTCGTGATCCTAATCAGCGGGTTTCATTCCTCTCTGTACTTGAAAATCTTGAGGTTCAGCCTGCACAGGAAGTCGCAAAAGTCATCATAAACTCCCGCACCGGTACCATTATTATCGGCCAGAACGTACGTGTTTCTCCGGTGGCGATTACCCATGGTGGTATGACAGTTGCGATTACCGAAGAGCTTAATGTTGATCAACCGAACGCACTTGCCGGTGGCGATACGGTTGTGACACCGCGTACGGGAATTGAAGTGGATGAAGGCAGTGGCCATATGTTTGAATTTTCCCCCGGTGCATCACTGCAGGAGATAGTACAAGCGGTTAACCAGGTGGGTGCAGCGCCTGGTGACCTGATGGCTATTCTGGAAGCGCTGCGACAAGCAGGTGCTTTGAAAGCTGAACTGATAGTGATCTGAGGCTGATGATGAAAACTGATCCGACTCAACATGCGCAGCTGTTTACTGAACTGGGCGAAATGCATAAGTTGCGCCAGCAGGCAAGGGAGAATGACCCTAAAGCCTTGCAGGCCGTGGCGGAACAGTTTGAACAGCTATTCCTGAATATGCTGGTAAAAAGTATGCGTGATGCTAACGCCACTTTCTCAGAAGATAGCTACTTTAATAGTTCTCAGGTTCAGTTTTATCAGGAGATGTCTGATTCTCAGTTGACGAAAGAACTGGCTGAAAACAAAGGTATTGGTCTGGCAGAAGTGTTGGTTCGGCAACTGGGGGGTAATCTCGATCCTCGGCTGAATGATAAACAAGATGAAGAGGGGCGAATCAAACCTCTTTCTGAATCAGAGCGGATGTTGAATCGAACCGTAGATACAGCGGCCAGCATGGCTGCCTCGGCGATTCTCGGTCAGGCTCAGGCAAATAGCCGGGCAATAGAAAAGGCTAAAGCAGAAGAATCAGTCAGTACAGTGTCTAATGTTGCCGCATCGGTGACACCTGAATTAAAAATTAATGCATCTGCATCTGCATCTGAAGCGGTTGCTGAAAAGGCGCAGCCATCACGCTTTGAAACGCCAGAGCAGTTTGTTCAAACGTTGTTGCCGTTGGCTGAAACCGTTGCTGCTGAGCTGGGAGTCGACCCTAAGGTGTTGTTGGCGCAGTCAGCGCTGGAAACTGGTTGGGGGCGTTATCTGGTTCAGCGGCCAGAGGGTGGTAGCAGCCATAACCTCTTTAATATTAAGGCGGATAGTCGCTGGTCTGGCGAAAATGCCAGTGTTGGTACCGTTGAGTTTCGCGATGGTGTGGCGCAAAAGGAACGCGCTGCGTTTCGGGTGTATGACTCCTATGAGGCCAGCTTTCGTGACTATGCTGAGTTTCTGCGCAACAGTCCCCGTTATCAGCATGCGTTAGAGCAAGCGGGAGACCCATATCAGTATTTGAGTCGATTGCAGGAAGCAGGTTATGCCACCGACCCCGAGTACGCACAAAAGATCAGCAGGATTTTTGATGGGGATGTTCTGGCCGGTTTGAATCCCGGTTCAGATACTAAAGAAAGTTAGTTTTTGGCCGTTAAAGAGAGCAGTGTCTAGGTGAAACCTGTCTGCTCCCTGCTTTGCCGATAGAGTGTTCCCGGGAGTTAAGTATGTCGTCATTTAATTTATTAAGTATTGGTAATCAGGCGTTACAAGCCAACCAGTCCGCGTTGAATACGGTCGGCCAGAATATCAGTAACGTTAATACTGAAGGTTACAGCCGTCAGCGCGTTGATTTTGTGAGTTTACAAGACCGGGGCGGTGTTTTTGTAAACGATATTGAACGTATCTCTGATGAGTTTATGGTCCGCCAGGTCTGGTCTGATACCAGCAATTATAATTTCTATAGCAAGACAGAAAGCTTTGCTAACGAACTGGATAATCTATTAGCGGCTGAAAGTACAAGTTTATCTAACGCGATGAATGAGTATTTCGGTGCATTACAGACGGCAGTAGATGATCCGACTTCCTTGCCATCACGGCAGCTATTTTTGGCACAGGCTGATGCGTTAGCAACACGAATTAATGCGATGGATGAGAGCCTGACTCGCCAAAATGAATCGATTAATGCTCAAATCGATAGTGTTGTTTCTCAGATTAATAGTATTACACCGCAGATCGCCAGTCTGAATGCAGATATTGAACGATTTTCAGCCTCTAATTCAGTGCCTAATGAGATGTATGACCAGCGAGACCGGCTGATTGAACAACTAGCAGGCTTTGTTGATATTTCAACCTCCTTTGATGCTAATGGTTCGGTGGATATTTACATCGGTGATGGCCAGCCTTTAGTGCTGAATGACAGAGGGCAGAAGCTGCTGTCTGTGCAGGGAACACCCGATGCCACTAAAAATGAAGTTGCCGTGGAATTGGGCTCTCGCGCAAACCTGCTGACCGATAAAATTTCCGGCGGCCAGTTAGGTGGTCTGATTGAGTACCGTGAATCGAATCTGGCGAATGCAGCTAATGAGTTAGGTCGCATAGTAATGGCATTCTCCGACACCATGAATGACCAGCATGCACTGGGTATGGACCTGGATGGGGAGTTAGGCGGGCTGCTCTTCCGTGATATCAATGATCCTGACTTAACGGGGTCAAGAGTCAGCGCTTCTACCTTGAATAATTCGGTTATTCAGCAGGATCTGGTTGAAATAACGGATGTGCAAGCATTGAAAGCGTCGGAATATGAGCTGATTTTTAATACCCAAAGCTCATTTACGCTAACCCGGGACGCTGATGGTGTAATGATGCAGCAAAGTTCTCTTGCATTGGCTGGGTCAGCGGGAGATGTTAATGAGGATGGGGAGTATTATTGGAATACAAGTAGTAATGAGTTAACGGTTCAAATTGATGGATTTAAGTTGACTCTTAACGCTTCGACCTCTTTTGCCGGTGGCGATACCTTTATGATCCGTCCGGTACGCACCGGTGCGTCTGATTTTACTGTGGCGCTGACCGATCCCCGTGATCTTGCACTAGCTTCGCCACTGAGTACGAGTCGATCAATCGATAACAGTGGTACCGGAACCATTGCCGTAGCGGTGACTGATGTTGATGCGTCTACATTTGGTACTGCGGGGGCTATGAGCCCTGCGATTGATATTGAAATCTCTGATCCTGGCACAGGTCTTATATATACAGTCTATGAGCAAGGTACAGCGACTGTCGTGGCGACTGGGAATTATGTCGCCGGAGAGGCTGTAGCCTTAGATGGCTATG
>JAIBCZ010000023.1 GCA_024679645.1 Amphritea sp. | reverse complement strand
GGGCATTGAAGAAAAGATAAAAGACTCCCCAAGGTTGCGGCGCTGGTATCGGCCCTGAACCCGAAGGTTCAAGGTGGTAGCCTCCGGAGAAAATTAGGCTTTCCGTCTAGCGGACATGCACATCATTAAACCAGGAAGATTCCAAAAGTGTGATTATCGGCTCAAGGGACTAACCAGACTACCAATAACCTCAGGGAGCTGTTGCCATTATACTGTTCAAAAATCGAAAGTCAGCCTTGAATTAAAACTTAATTGTGCTAATTGATAAATAGAGAAAAATAATTAACCATTTGAAAAGTAATGATTAATTATGATTGATGAAAAATTTTCAAGCGTAGTCAGATATGGGGTTAATCAGATAGTCTCCAGAGGCTGTTTTTTTTGGATAGGCTATTTGGCTCCGGGCAGGGTGGCTTCAATCAATTTACTTAGCTCTCCCAAGCGTCCTGCGACCGCTTGTTGCTCAGATGCCTGTTTGTTATGCAACTCGTACGCGATGTTCAGCGCTGCCATTACGGCTACTTTCTCGGTTCCTATGATGCGTCCGCTGGCTTTGATCTCCAGCATTTTCTGATCTAAATACGCCGCAGCTTCAAGTAGTTCAGGCTCTGCTTCAGGGGGGCAGGCAACGACGTAATCTTTACCCATCAGCGAAACGGATATATTGCGGGGGGCGTTACTCATGCCTGCTGCTCCAGTGTTTTAAGACGGCTGATCATCGCTTCAATCTTCTGATCTGTTTTGCCGGTTATCTGCAAGCGTTGGTTACGCTCGTCACGTAACTCAGCAATCTGGCGATGCAGCGCCTGGTTTTCCTGCGTCAGTTGCTGGCAGTGCAGGATGAGCTCATTGATCTGTCTTTCCAGTGTTTCTAAAGCGTGCGCAGACATAGCATTCAGGCCTTGTTATCAGAGTCAGTATAATAAGCGGAAAATGGCTGGTAATCGAGTGCTGTTTCGTGGTGCACCTCTGGTTGAAGTGCTAGGATATAAATCCAGAAAAGTTAAGCTTATATAGAGTACCCCCTTCATGTCTGAAACCCAGTCTCCAGAAGACTTTATCCCTGAATATTATGAGATCTGCGATATGTTAGTTGCAGAGGATAGCATGACCAGCAGTGCTGCAGAATTGCACGGCCTGTTGTCTGGTTACCTGTCAGCGGGTGCGCGATTCAGCCATGAAGCCTGGTTGAAACTGGCCGCTGAGCTGACCGATATAACCAACTATCGCCATGAATCTTCTAAATTAGCGCTAACCGATCTGTACGATGGCGTGCTTGCTCAGCTTAAACAGATCGATTTCGGCTTTCAACTACTGCTGCCTGATGATGATCTGACTATTGCCGAGCGGGCTGAGGCGCTGGGAAGCTGGTGTCAGGGATTCCTGACCGGGTTCGGGCTTCAGGGCGGGCATACAAATGAATCGCTGAGCGATGAGTTGAAAGAAGCGCTGGGTGATATGGAACAGATCGCCCAAATTGAACTAGAACCGGATGCTGATGAGGACAGCGAGTCTGACCTGATGGAGCTTCAGGAATATATCCGGGTCTCATCGATGATGATTTTCACTGAGTGTAATCCGGAGCCGCCACAAGCTGCTGCTACGCCGGATACGACTTTACATTGAGCCAGGAGTAATTTTCGCATATGCGCATCAGTCAATCGAGTTTTGCCGTTCGTCGCCAGCAGCTGATGGCGCAGATGAGCCCCGGCAGCGTGGCCGTTATCCCTTCTGCTAAAGAAGTTGCTCGAAATCGTGATGTCGAATACCCCTTTCGACAGGACAGTGATTTCTATTATCTAACCGGTTTTAACGAGCCAGATGCGTTGTTGTTGCTGATTCCTGGCCGAATTGAAGGGCAGGCTGTGATGTTCTGTCGGGACAGAGATCCCGAGATGGAGATCTGGAACGGTTACCGTGCCGGACCTGAAGGGGTCTGTAATCAGTATGGTATGGATCAGGCATATGGGGTTGCTGAAATCGATGAGCGGGTGCCACAGCTTTTGCAGGGCTGTGACCGGCTTTACTACTCTATCGGTACCGATCAGGTGCTGGACGAGAAAGTACGTGACTGGCTGAACAGTATTCGCAAACAGGCTCGCATGGGGGCTGTGGCGCCGGGTGAAATTGTGATGCTGGACCATCTGCTGCATGAGATGCGTTTATTTAAAGCGGATGATGAGGTTGATGTGATGCGTGAAGCGGGTCGAATCTCCGCCGCGGCTCATGTCAGGGCGATGCAACAGTGTAAACCGGGTTTAACCGAGTATCAGCTGGAAGCGGAAATTACTCATCATTTTGCTATGAACGGGTGCCGACAGCCGGCTTATTCCTCCATCGTCGGTGGCGGTGACAATGCCTGTGTTTTGCACTACACCGAGAACTGGGATGTGCTGAAAGAGGGCGATCTGGTCCTGATCGATGCCGGTTGTGAACTTGATTACTATGCGGGCGATATTACCCGGACCTTTCCTGTTTCAGGGAAATTCACCGCAGAACAAAAAGCGGTCTACGAGTTGGTGCTGGAAGCGCAGCAAACCTGCATTGAGGCGATTCGCCCAGGGATCCCCTGGATCAGAATCCATGACCTGTCAGTCGAGGTTTTAACCCGGGGTCTGGTGAGACTGGGGTTGTTAAAAGGCGATGTCGAAGGCTTGATTGAGACAGGTGCCTACAAAGCGTTCTATATGCATCGTATTGGTCACTGGCTGGGAATGGATGTGCATGATGTGGGGGATTATAAAGTTGATGGCGACTGGCGACCCTTGCAAGCGGGTATGGTGATGACCGTTGAACCGGGGATCTATATCTCGCCGCAGAATGAACTGGTTGATGAAAAATGGCGTGGCATCGGCATTCGCATTGAGGATGATATTCTGGTTACCGAGGACGGTTACGAGAATCTCAGCGCGGCGGTACCTACAGCTGTGACTGACATAGAAGCCCTGATGGCAAATTAAGCAGTGACCGATATGAATACTTTTATGCACCTTAAATCGTTATGAAATCGCACTACGATATCCTCATTATTGGCGGAGGTATGGTTGGTGCCAGTCTGGCAGCCGCGTTGATACCGGCGGGTAAACGGCTAGGGTTATCTATCGCAGTGGTCGAAGCCTTTCCCCTGCCTGATGAGGAAAGCCTTGAGTACCAGCCCAGTTATGATGCCCGGGCAACAGCACTGGCCTATGGCAGTCGGTTGATCTACGAGCAGATAGGCATTTGGGAACAGTTGCGGGAACACCTGTGTCCGATTACCGATATTCATATATCAGACAAAGGCCGGTTTGGCGCGGCGCGACTCAATGCCGCAGATGAGCAGGTTGCCGCGTTGGGTTATGTGGTTGAAAATCACTGGTTGGGGCGGGTATTACTGAAGCGCCTGGCGCAGGAAGATGCCGGACATATTGATTTTATCTGCCCGGCGGAGGTCAGTGCCGTGCAGTATCAGGATGACTGTATGGCGGTCACGCTCGCTTCGCAGGGAGATGAGCATCAGCTGACCGCTGAACTGGTGGTGATGGCCGATGGTGGTCGGTCAGACCTGCGTGAGCAACTGGGTATAGGTTATCAACAACAGAGTTATCAACAGCACGCTGTCGTCACTAATATCAGTCCGGAATCCGGACATAATAATGTTGCTTATGAGCGTTTTACCGATACCGGACCGATGGCCCTGTTACCCTTAGAAGATCTGCCTTCAGACCCCGGGGATCAATCAAATGTGAGCCATCGCTTCGGGTTAGTTTGGACGGTGCCGGATGATCAGCTCGATGATGTTCTGGGGCTTTCCGATGCACAGTTTATCGCCCGGATTCATGAACGGTTTGGCTATCGTGCCGGGCAGTTTATTAAGGTGGGAGAGCGCTTCAGTTACCCTTTAAAGCTCAGCGTTGCGGATGAACAGGTCAGACGGGGGCTGGTGGTGTTGGGTAATGCCGCTCATGCGCTGCATCCTATAGCCGGACAAGGATATAACCTGGCATTGCGCGGCGTTGTGGCCTTGGCAGCAGAGCTTATTCAGGCGCGTGAAGCCGGCGTGAATCTGGGTGAGATGGTGCATCTTGCCCGATTTGCCGAACAGGTGCGTACTGATCAGCAGAAGACGATTGGTTTCAGTGATAAAACCATGAAACTGTTTTCTAACGCTAACCCATTGCTGGCGCTGGGGCGGAGTGCCGGGCTGCAGCTGCTGGATGTATGCCCATTGGCGAAAACGGTATTTGCCCGCAGTGCGATGGGGCTGGATCAGCCTACGCCGGATCTGCGCTAATGTTTGTGATAGCCGACCTACATATACCTAGAGGAATTCAATGACACAACCGAGCGAAGTAGACCTGGTAATTGTCGGCGCGGGTATGGTTGGGCTGACATTGGCGGCCTTGCTGGCCGATAGCGGGCTGAAAATAAGAGTTCTCGAAAGTCGGGAGATCGAACCACAGCAAGCGCTGGCGTGGGAGTTGTCCCAGCGTGCAACGGGGTATGATCCCCGGGTGAGTGCTCTGACCGTGGCGTCGCAGCAAGTGTTATCGGTTGCCGGTGTCTGGGAACAGATCCAGCAGATGCGTTTGATGCCTTATCGGGCGATGGATGTTTGGGACGGCGAAGGCACTGGCCAGATCCGCTTTGACTGCACCGAATTGCATGAGCCCTGTCTGGGGCATATCGTTGAAAACCGGGTGACTCAGGCGGCGTTGACTCAACAAATTGCAGAACAGAAAAATGTCGAATTTAGTACCGGCGTAGAAATTGTTGAGATGACGGAGGCGGATGCTGATAGTCAGCGGTTGCTGACACTGAATAACGGCGAACAATGCAGAGCCCGCTGCGTCGTTGCCGCCGATGGTGCGCTATCGAGTACTCGGCGTTTAGCTGGTATAGGTATGTGGGAGTGGGATTATGGGCATCATGCCATTGTTACCACTGTGACGACAGAAGAGTGTAATCGGTCGACCTGTTGGCAGCGCTTTACCGATGATGGTCCGCTAGCCTTTCTACCGCTGCCGGAGGGTCTGAGCTCGATTGTCTGGTCAACCTCACCGGATCACGCTAAGGCGTTGATGGCGCTTGATGAAACTGAATTCTGTCAGGCGCTTGAGCAGGCTTTTGAGTCCCGTTTAGGTAAAGTTCTGCATGCGGATCAGCGTTTCGTCTTTCCGCTACGGCAACGGCATGCCCGGCAGTATGTAAAAGCAGGCTTTGCTGCGATTGGTGATGCCGCGCATACGATCCACCCTTTGGCCGGGCAGGGTGTGAATCTGGGATTGATGGATGCAGCGGCCCTGGCTGAAACAGTATTGGATGGCCTTGAGGCTGGGGTGCAATGGAACACAGCGTTTCATCTGCGTCGTTTTCAGCGGTCGCGGCAAAGTGAAAATCTACAGATGGCTGCGACAATGGAAGGCTTTAAGCAACTGTTTAATTCCACCGAGCCTCTGGCAAGATTGCTGCGCAATAGTGGTATGAACCTGCTGAATCGCTTTTCGCCGGTTAAAAACCATCTGGTGCAACAGGCGATGGGCCTGAGTGGAAATTTGCCTCGTCTGGCGCGCCGGCCGATTAAAGATTAGGTGATATCTCGACTGGTTTTTGAGCTTTGAACTAATGTCTCAGGGAAAACGCTGGGCAAAATTTGCACTGGTCGTTGAATCTATATACATTGTCTGCCCTTTTCAGTTTCGGCCTGCGGGATCGGACGGAAAGAAAAATAATTAACAGTGCCAGGACAGAGCGATCGCGGATTGCTCAGGATGAAAGAGTTACAGATTATGGGACAGAAAACCGCACTACACGAAAAGCACCAGCAGATGAACGGTAAGCTGGTTGATTTTGGCGGCTGGGAAATGCCTATTAATTACGGGTCTCAGGTTGATGAGCATCATAAAGTGCGTACTGATGCGGGTATGTTTGATGTATCGCATATGACGGTGGTTGATGTCACCGGGGCGGACGCTAAAGAGTATCTGCGATACCTGTTGGCGAATGATGTCGCCAGGTTACAGCAACAAGGGAAAGCGCTTTATAGCGGTATGCTGAATGAAACCGGTGGGGTCGTTGATGATCTGATCGTATACCTGATGACTGAGCCTGATGTGGCCGGTGAGTGGTTCCGCGTAGTTGTTAATTGTGCGACCCGGGAGAAAGATCTTCGCTGGATGGCGGACCATACGGCTAAGTTTGATGATGTCGCGCTGACTGAGCGTCCCGAGCTGTCGATCGTGGCGATTCAGGGGCCGAATGCACTGGCAAAAGCTGAGTCGGTACTCACCGAGTCCCGGGTTAAGCTGATTGAAAGCCTGAAGCCGTTTCAGGGTGTCGAGTCCGAAGGCTGGTTTTTTGCAAGAACAGGCTATACTGGCGAAGATGGACTTGAGGTGATGGTGCCGGAAGAGTATGTTGCTGACTTCTGGCAGGCCCTCTCTGATGCGGGTGTTACACCCTGTGGTCTGGGTGCACGGGATACGTTACGCCTTGAGGCAGGCATGAACCTTTATGGTTCTGATATGGATGAGAAAATATCGCCATTGGCTGCTAATATGGGATGGACGATCGCATGGGAACCTGCGGAGCGAAACTTTGTTGGCCGTAAGGCACTGGAAGAACAGCGTCATGCCGGAGCTCAACAGAAGATGATCGGTCTTGTACTCGAGACCCGCGGGGTGCTGCGGAGTCATCAGAAAGTTATTATCAATGGCGAGGAAGCGGGTGAAATTACCAGTGGTACTTTCTCGCCAACACTGGGCTGTTCTATAGCGATGGCCCGGGTATCAGCTGATGTTGCTGGTACATGCCATGTAGATATACGTGGCAAACTGATTGAAGT
Organism: Amphritea sp.; assembly: GCA_024679645.1. Lineage (GTDB taxonomy): Bacteria > Pseudomonadota > Gammaproteobacteria > Pseudomonadales > Balneatricaceae > Amphritea. Next base: position 9,477 of record JAIBCZ010000023.1, on the reverse strand, counting down.
AAAAGTGGTTAAACCGTCATTTGTACGAAATGGCGAGAAAGTGTTTTCATAAACTCTCACTGTAGGAAAGAGAATAATGAGCGATATCCCAAGTGATCTGAAATATGTTGCCAGCCATGAATGGATCCGCGATGAAGGTGATGGCGTGGTTACGATTGGTGTTACCGATCATGCCCAGGATCTTCTGGGTGATGTAGTGTTTGTAGAGCTGCCGGATGTGGGTGCTGACTTCGCTGTAGGTGATGATATTGGCGTGGTTGAATCTGTAAAAGCGGCTTCTGATATCTACGCACCTCTCAGTGGCGAAATTGTTGCTGTTAACGAAGAGTTAGACGATTCTCCTGAATTGGTAAACAGCGATCCTTATGGTGATGGCTGGTTTATTAAGCTGCGTTTGTCAGACGAATCTGAAACAACCGATCTGCTGGATGCCGATGGCTATGCGGAACTTTGTGAAGCGGAAAGCTAATTAAGAAAAGCTTAACCTGTTAAGCCCTGCCTTTGGCGGGGCTTTCTGTTTTCTGGACTGGCACTATACTGTGGTCTGGTTATTGAAATTTAAATTGTAACTCTGAAGGTAACTCTCCTTGCAACAACTACGTTTGAATGCCGGCGCTGATAAGCGTCTCCGCGGTGGACATGTCTGGATCTACAGTAACGAAGTCAATACTAAGCTGACCCCGCTGAAGCAGTTTGCCCCCGGTGAACAGGTGGTGGTGGAGAGTGCTAATGGTAAACCTTTAGGGCTGGCTTATGTGAATCCTAATACGCTTATCTGTGGGCGTCTTGTCAGCCGGGATATTAAGATCCCGCTGGATCGCTCTCTGATAGTTCATCGATTGAATATCGCCCTGTCGCTACGTGAAGCGTGTTTCGATAAGCCCTGTTACCGGTTGATTTTCGGTGATAGCGATGGCCTGTCCGGGCTGGTGATAGACCGGTTCTTTGATGTCTTTGTGGTGCAAATCTCCACCGCAGGAATGGAGTTGTTCAAAGAGGACATTGTTGCGGCGTTGGAAAAAGTTTTCAAGCCGCAAGGTATTCTGTTTCGCAATGATGGCAAGATGCGTCAGACAGAAGGGCTGGAAAGCTATTCTGAGGTTGCCTTTGGTGACGTGCCGGAGCTGGTACCTTTTGAAGAAAACGGTGTGCCTTTCCTGGCGCCGGTACATACGGGACAGAAGACCGGCTGGTTTTATGATCATCGGGACAACCGGGCCCGGATGCAGCAACATGTGAAGGGTAAGCGGGTCCTGGACCTGTTTAGCTATATTGGTGGCTGGGGTGTGCAGGCGCTGGCAGCAGGGGCTGACCATGTGACCTGCCTCGATGCCTCTGAGTTTGCTCTGGATGTGGCGGATCAGAATGCAGCTCTGAATGATGCAGCAGATCGTTTCACGACGCTCAAGGGTGATGCCTTTGAGGGCTGTAAAATGCTGTTGGAAGAGGGTGAGAAGTTTGATGTGGTGATTCTGGACCCGCCAGGCTTTATTCAGAAGCGTAAGGATATTCGTAATGGTGAACAAGCCTATAAGCGAATCAATCAGTTGGCGATGCGATTGGTGGAAAAGAACGGCATACTGATCTCTGCGTCCTGCTCAATGCACCTGCAACGGGAGCGGCTGGTGGATATTATTCGTTCAGAAAGCCGTACGGTCGAGCGTCAGGCGCAGATCTTTGATCAGGGGCATCAGGGGGGCGATCATCCGGTGCATCCGGCGATTCCGGAAACCGATTATCTGAAGTCCTACTTTGTACGATTATTGCCGGTCTCCTAAATCGGTAGCAGCAAGAGGGAAGGGCGATGGAGTATAAATTACTGGGTGGCAGTGATCTGAATGTCAGCCGTCTTTGTCTGGGTACGATGACCTTTGGGCAGCAAAATAGCGAAGCTGAAGCTCATGAGCAGCTGGATTATGCAGTGGCTCAGGGGATCAATTTTATTGATACGGCAGAGATGTACCCTGTGCCCCCCATGGCTGAAACTCAGGGGCGTACGGAAGAGTATATCGGTAGTTGGCTGAAGTCCCGGGGCAACCGGGAACAGCTGGTCATTGCCACGAAAGTGGCTGGCCCTGCTGAGATGGCCCGACATATCCGGCCGGACGTATGCCTTAACAGGGCAAATATCAGAGCGGCTGTTAGCGCCAGCCTGCAACGTTTACAGACCGATTATATCGATCTTTATCAATTGCACTGGCCTGAGCGGGCGACTAACTTTTTTGGTCAGCTGAATTATCAACATCAGCCGGAGGCGGACGGAACGCCCATTCTGGAGACGCTTGAGGCGCTCAAAGAGTTGGTTGATGAAGGGCTTATTCGCTACGTGGGGCTTTCAAATGAAGTGCCCTGGGGAGTGATGAAGTTTCTCAGCCATGCAGAGGCGCTGGGCCTGCCCCGGGTGGTGTCGGTACAGAACCCGTATAATCTGCTAAATCGTAAAGATGAAGTGGGATTAACGGAAGTGCTGATGCGGGAACAGGTTGCGCTGCTGCCTTATTCGCCATTGGCGTTCGGCACGCTGAGCGGTAAATACCTGGATGGCAGTGCAGGGCCGCAGGCACGGATTAATCAGTTTCCCCGGTTCTCGCGCTACCTGACTGAGGCCGGTCTGCAAGCGACCACTGCGTATGTGCAGTTGGCACGGGATTATGGACTTGATCCGGCGCAGATGGCATTGGCGTTTGTAAATAGTCAGCCATTTGTTGGCAGTAATATCATCGGTGCTACCTCGATGGAGCAATTGAAGAGCAATATTGATTCGATTGATCTTGAGTTGCCGGCAGAGGTGTTGGCCGGGATTGAAGTGATAGGGACTACTTTTTCAAACCCTTGTCCGTAATGGCTCTGTAGAAAAAATGCGCCCCTCGGCGCATTTTTTATGTCTGGAGAAGCGCTGTCTGTGTAAAGTCAGGCGACTCTGCAATGTTTCAGTTGTTGATTCAGTGCGGCCATCACTTGCCCACGTTTTACGACTCCGACCAGAATGCCTTGTTTAACCACCGGATATATTTTCGGCTTATTGGTTGCCATCATCTGGGCTAATTCTAAAACGGTGGAGGATGGGCTCACCGTTAACGGGTCTGGCTGCATCATGTTTTTCACCAGCACATGACTGTCGCAGTGGTAGCTATCCCCCAGCAAATAAGGAATACAGTCGTGTTCTGACAGAAAGCCTATGACGCGTTTATTGCTATCTACTACGGGCAGCCCAAGCATGTTATTGGCCATCAGATGATCTACCGCTTGCGGCAGAGACATCTCTTCGCTGAGCGGAATAAGGTGCTCCGACATGATCTCTTGAATTAATATCATCGCCTTAGCCTCCTGTTTGTTATTAATGAGTCTTTTAAGCTGTAATTTGCCTTTATCTGCTTTCAGTCTTGCAGTAAAACCGTGATTACACCAATAACAACTGACTATTAAATTGATAGCCTGGCGTTAACAGGCACAAAAAACGCCCCGCTTTGAAGGGCGGAGCGTTATCGTAATACGGAGTCTATTAGTCTTATCTAAGGCTGATAATCGGCCAGCAATTGTCTTCTGCAGCTTGTTTCAGACGTTCGTCCGGATCGACGGCGACAGGGTTGGTGACCTGGTCCAGTAGAGGCTTATCGTTGATAGAGTCGCTGTAAAAATAGCTGTTCTCTAATGAGTGGTTGGATTGCTCAAGCCAGGTATTGAGCCGTTCAACTTTCCCGGACTGGAAGCAGGGGGTGCCCGCGACTTTGCCGGTATAGCGACCATCAATCTGCTCAGGCTCGGTTGCCAGGGTATCATCAACCCCTAATGCTTCCGCGATGGGGCCGGTTACAAAGCGATTGGTCGCGGTGATAATCAGTAGATAATCCCCCTGATCACGGTGCTTCTGCAGTAGTGTAGCCGCCTTCGGTAACATCATTGGTGCCACTTTGGTGGTCATGAATTCCTGGTGCAGTTCGCTGAGTCGTTGTGGTTCGTTGTCAGCCAGCGGCTTCAGGGCAAACTCAAGGAATTCATAGATATCCAGAGAGCCTGCTTTGTATTGCTGGTAAAAGTAGTCGTTTGATTGGCGATAAAACTCGCTGTCAACGATCCCTTTCTCGCAAAGAAACTCGCCCCATGCGTGATCGCTATCACCGTTCAACAGGGTGTTATCCAGATCGAAAATTGCCAGACTCAATGTGTCATCTCCAACGCTACCAAAAGAGCGCTTAGGATAGAGGGTCGCCGGAAAGGAGGCAATTGTTTCTCCGTGCTATTTGCTGAACTACCTGAAATTATGGAACAATAGCTGAAAAGGTTTTCTAAGGACTTCACCGTGATAGATTCAGACGGGTTCAGGCCGAATGTCGGTATCATTCTGGCTAACTCGATGGGTCAGGTGCTGTGGGCAAGACGTATTGGCCAGAATGCATGGCAGTTCCCCCAGGGGGGAATTAACGAATCAGAATCGCCTGAAGAGGCGATGTATCGGGAACTAAAAGAAGAGATAGGCCTCTCACCAGAAGATGTTGAGGTTATCGCCGTGACCCGAGGCTGGCTACGTTACCGACTGCCCAAACGAATGATCAGGCACCATTCCCATCCTGTATGTGTAGGACAGAAACAAAAGTGGTATTTGTTGCGGATGTTGAGTGACGACAGCGCAGTAGAGATAGATTCAACTGATTCACCAGAGTTTGATGGCTGGCGCTGGGTAAGCTATTGGTATCCTCTGGGGCAGGTTGTAGCGTTTAAACGGGATGTTTATCGCAAGGCGATGCGTGAATTGTCGCCGAAGCTGACACGACTAGTCCTTGGAGGCTGGTTTATAAAGGAGTAAGCATTACATGCTGGAAACGCTGCGCAAAATTGTACAGGAGGTTAACGCCGCACCGGACTTAGAGTCGGTGCTGGATGTTATTGTCCGACGGGTGCAGCGTGCAATCCGCACAGATGTATGTTCAATCTATCTGCTTGATAAGGCCCGTGAGCGCTACGTGTTGATGGCGACTCAGGGCTTGAACCGAAAGTCAGTAGGGCAGGTATCACTATCGCTGGATGAAGGTATTGTCGGCATGGTGGGTCAGCGTGCTGAGCCTATCAATCTTGAGAATGCCGCAGCTCACAGCGCATTTACTTACCTTAAAGGTACCGGTGAGAGGAAATTTCATGCTTTCCTTGGAGTGCCAATTATCCACCATCGCGTTTTGCTTGGAGTGTTGGTAGTTCAGCAGAAGTTGATTCGCAAATTTGATGAAGCCGAAGAAGCTTTTATGGTGACTATCTCGGCGCAATTGGCTGGGGTGATCGCTCACGCAGAGGCAACCGGTTCAATAAACCGTATTTCTGAACAGGATAAAACCGAGTCAGATCGTAAGTTCGAAGGGGTCTCCGGTTGTATCGGTGTTGCGATTGGGCCTGCCGTGGTGATGACGCCGCTGGCAGATCTGGATGGTGTGCCCGATCGGCAGGTGGAAGATGTAAAGGCAGAGGTCGCTAAATTCAAGAGTGCCCTGTCTCAGGTGCGTCGTGATATTAAGAAGGTTGGGCGTAGCTTAGCGAAACGTTTGCGCAGTGAAGAGCGAGAGCTGTTCGATGTATATATCCGTATGCTGGATGATAATGCGCTGGCCGGCGAAGTGATCGCGCGTATCAAAGAAGGCAGTTGGGCTCAGGGCGCGTTGAAGCAAGTTATCGGAGAGCATGTTAAGCAGTTTTCTTTGATGGATGACCCCTATTTACGGGAGCGAGCAACTGACATCAAAGACCTGGGGCGTCGGATGCTGACTTGTTTGCAGGAGTCGGGCCCTGCGCTGTCAGAAATCGAGTTCCCTGAAAACACTATTCTGGTAGCCGATGAGCTGACCCCTGCCATGCTGGGAGAAGTGCCTACTGAGAAGTTGATTGGTCTGTTGTCCGTGAACGGTTCAGGTAACTCCCACGCGGCTATTCTGGCACGTTCTATGGGCATTCCAACGGTCATGGGGGTAGTTGATCTGCCCTATACCCGAATAGAAGGTTTAAATATTATTCTGGATGGCTATTCTGGCCGGGTTTTCGTCAACCCCTCGGAGGATTTATCCGAGTGCTATCGGGATATTCTTCGTGAAGAAAATGAAGTTAATGCCGGGCTAGAAGGGTTAAAAGACCTGCCTGCTGAAACCACTGATGGATACCGAATGCCGCTGTGGGTGAATACTGGCCTGATTACCGATGTGGCTCGCTCGCTGGAGCGTGGCGCTGAGGGCATAGGGCTCTACCGTACTGAAATTCCCTTTATGATCCGGGATTTTTTCCCCAGTGAGCAGGACCAGACAGATACGTACCGAAAGCAACTTGAGGCTTTTGCTCCTCGCCCAGTGACAATGCGGACCCTCGATATTGGCGGAGATAAGCCGTTACCCTATTTTCCCATTGTCGAGGACAACCCTTTTCTGGGCTGGCGGGGTATCCGGGTAACGCTGGATCATCCGGAAATCTTTATTGTTCAGATCCGAGCTATGTTACGTGCGGCTGAAGGCTTGGATAATCTGCGCATAATGCTGCCAATGGTTACCAATGTTCAGGAAGTAGACGAGTCAAAAAGGCTGATTTCACAGGCGGTAGAAGAGCTGCGTGAAGAGGGCTATACCATTAACCAACCGCTTATCGGGGTGATGATTGAAGTACCTGCCGCGGTGTATCAGGTGCGTCGTTTTGCGCGTCGGGTTGACTTCATCTCTGTGGGTTCAAATGATCTGACTCAGTATTTGCTGGCTGTTGATCGAAATAATCCGCGGGTAGCGGGTCTCTATGTGTCATACCATCCTGCAGTGCTGAAAGCGCTGCAGTTTATTGCATTGGAGGCCCATAAAGAGAACGTCTCGGTGAGCATTTGCGGTGAGATGGCAGCAGATCCCGGAGGCGCCATCTTATTGATGGCGATGGGCTACGATGTGCTCTCAATGAACGCGACAAATTTGCCTAAAGTGAAATTCGCGTTGCGTGGCATCAGTTTTGAGCAGGCCAGAGAACTGCTGAGCCAGATTATAGTGATGGATAATGTGGATAAGATTCATATGAAGTTGCGCCAGACACTGCTAGAGCTCGGTCTGGGCCAGCTTACTCGTCCTACTATTCCTGACTGACGGCCTGTTTCAGTTGTAGTCGGACCCTGTTACGTTCGGTTGCACCTTCATGATCATAGCCTTGTTCGACAATTTCAGCTTCCCCATTGTGTTTAATGAGTAGTGCTGTGGTTGCCCGGGTTCCGTAGTTTTCTGAGCGTATAAAGCTGGAGGAAAGTAATCGTTCCAGTTCAAGGCTGACGCCAGTGTCTGGCAGCAATGAGTCTGCAAAGGCCTCTGTATCAGTCATTATTTGAATCAGCTTATCGCAGCTGAATTCATTCTTATCGATACACTGTTTCAGGGCTGCTTTACGTGCATCAAGTTTGGGCCAGGAAGTGTCGAATACCGCGTTACTGATACCGTGTATGCCAGCCGGTACCGGCTGCAGAGCATGGCTGCGGTTGGATAAATAACAGAGCTGTTCACCATCATCAATTAGCTGGTTAAAGCCATCAAACAGATCGGGTGATAGCCTGTGGATAAAGGTTTCACAGCTCTGTTCGCTGAGCAGGAAATCGAGCGGCAGGTTGCCTCTGGAGCGTTGTCCCTGTTTTTGTTGCCGGCCGTCTCTATGATTCGTTAATGCGGAAAAACGGCCCTGGTGAGTCAGTCCCAGCCAGGTGCCTCCCTGCTCCAGATCCTTACCCGCCACCAGGTTGCTCTGTTCCGGCCAGTGCTGCATCGGCCGGGTTGGCCGGGCATAGAACTCGTCACGGTTTGCTGTCAGAATCAGTCTGTAGTCCGGATGGTAGTTATAGGCAAATAGAATCAGGCACACAGTGGTCTCTCAGCTGGTATCATATCGGCTTTATTAAAAACCAAAAACTTTAATATATCTATTGTAGGATGCGCGGCTTGCGCAGTTTTCTAGCAAAAAAGGATGACAGGTCAGATGTGGGTTCATGAGATTGATCCGATAGCGGTGGCGCTGGGACCACTGAAAATTCACTGGTATGGGCTGATGTATCTGGTTGGTTTTGCTTCCGCCTGGTATCTGGGGGTGAAACGAGCGCGCCGTTCCGGCTCGGGCTGGACCGAAGATCAAGTATCAGATCTGATTTTCTGGGGTGCTGTCGGTGTGGTATTAGGTGGCCGTTTTGGCTATGTTCTGTTTTATAACTTTGGTCAGTTTCTTGATGATCCGCTATGGCTGTTTGCTGTTTGGGAAGGGGGGATGTCCTTCCATGGAGGATTGCTCGGCGTGATAGCGGCGATCGGCTATTTCTCGTATAAATACAAGAAAAGTTATTTCGATATTGGTGATTTTGTAGCGCCCCTGATTCCTATTGGGCTGGGTGCAGGGCGAATAGGTAATTTCATTGGCGGCGAGCTCTGGGGGCGTCCGACTGATCAGAGCTGGGGTGTTATCTTTCCCCGTGCTGGCGATATGCTGGCACGCCATCCGTCACAACTGTATGAGTTTGCACTGGAAGGGGTTGTTCTGTTTACGGTGCTTTGGTTCTACTCAAATAAGCCCCGGCCGAAGATGGCGGTGTCAGCGCTGTTTCTTATTCTTTATGGGCTCTTTCGTTCGATTGTCGAGTTTTTTCGTCAGCCGGATGTCCAGCTGGGCTTTGTTGCGCTGGACTGGATGACGATGGGGCAGTTGCTATCGTTGCCGATGATTATTTTGGGGAGTGTATTGCTGCTTCTGGCGCATCGAAGAGAGACGAATAAAGCTTTGAGTTAAGTTCAGAACAGCAAAAATCCTGTTGTATACAGTTTCCGTGATGCTTGTTTTCTAGGTTTTGCGGAGCAGTGCCAGTTTTAGCAAAGCAGCCACCGACATGGCGTCAGTGATCTCGCCATTGAGTGCCATCATTATCGCTTGGTCTACGCTGACTTTGAGTAGCTCTATATCCTCAGAGTCTTCCAGCTGTTGTTGACCCTGACCGAGTCCGGTTGCCAGAAATATATACGCAACCTCATCGGTGACTGAGTTGGATGTTCTTAACTCCATAAAAGGCTGCCAGTTTTGAGCAGTTAAGCCTGTCTCTTCAAGTAACTCTCGCTTGGCTGCTGCAAGGGGCGATTCAGTTAATGGGCCGCCGCCTTCTGGAATCTCGATGGTGGTTTCGTTGTTGGGGTAACGGCTTTGCTGCACCAACCAAATTTTGTCGTCATCATCGACCGCAATAATACCGATAGCGTGAGATTTAAAGTGAACGACGCCATAAATGCCTTCCGTTCCATTGGGACGGATTACCTCTTCATGACGGACTTGTATCCAGGGGTTGTCATAGACGACCTCCTGACTTTTTTGTTGCCACCCTTCCACTTTGATTTTTGTCATAAAAAGTTCTGAGTTGATTTTTTGTTTGGGTAAGGCGTTGAGTCAGGCTAATTGACAGGCCTGACTCAGTCTAAAGAGAAGTTAAACAGAAAAAGGGTATTGAATCGGGTC
>JAIBCZ010000288.1 GCA_024679645.1 Amphritea sp. | reverse complement strand
GATAAGTATCACCCCATAGCGTCGGCATAAGGCGATAACGCTGATCCGACACTCTTCAGACCATACCCGGCCCGTGGGGTTATGAAAGTCAGGGACAGCATAGAAAAGCTTTACTTTACCTGTTTTGAAATAGTTTTCGAGCTGCGCAAGGTTTGGACTGGTTGGTTTGCCGCTTTCTATGTTACTGGATACCGGGTATACCTGAGCGCTTGCCAATTGAAAGGTTTGTAATGCCCCCAGATATGCGGGTATCTCGACAGCAACACCGTCACCGGGGTTCAAAAATGCACGAGAGATCAAGTCCAGTCCTTGTTGGCTGCCATTACAGATTAACCATCGGTTTTTCATTTCAGGGTTGATTTTAGTTAGTGTCGATATCAGAGGGGAGTAGCCGCGGCTGGCACCGTATTGGAATAGCGCTCTATCATCGGCGAGTGATTCACACGACTTACGAATAAGATCTACCGGAAGGAATGATGAGGCGGGAAGGCCGCCTGCCATTGAGATCATGCCTGGTTGGCATCCGGTACTGAGAATCTCTCTTATATATGATGGCCTCAATGAGCCTGCGGGTCTGGAAAATTGCATCTTGCGGTTTCTCTTGGTGATTGATTGTGATGATTACCAGAGTGTAGGTTCCAGGCAGGTTTTATATTTATCTGTTTATGCTGTATTAATTATCTATATATAATTAGTTTATTATTTGAATATGATATTTATACATTTGCTTATCGAGTCAATATGGCTGCTATACAACAAGAAATACGCATAAATGATGTGCTTTATTACATTCATAAAGATCTGAGTGCTCCCTTAACAGGAGCTGTTTTAGCTCGCGTGGCGGCCTACTCAGAGCAGCACTTTCACCGAGTATTTCAAAGAGTTACAGGGGAGTCTCTTCATAGTTACATCAGACGGGTACGATTAGAACAGGCAGCTAATCATCTGATGTTTGAACCAGATACTCCGATACGGGATATCGCTTTGAAGGCGGGTTATAGTTCGTTGACTTCCTTTACCCGTGTATTTGGTCTGCAATTTGGCGTCAGTCCTGGGCGTTGGAGAACTCAGCAACACCCGCAGAGACTGCCATATAAGAACGACCCGGAGATCGCTGCGGGGGCTAAACGCATAGCGCAAAGCGCTCTGCCTTCACCGGATCTGATTGATTTACCGGATCAACCGGTTGCCTATATCCGTCATCTGGGATACGGTCGCTCAATTAAAACCGCCTGGCAAATTCTGCAAGCCTGGGCTGCAGCTGAAAAACGATCATTTAATAAGCAGATAGGGTTACACCATTCAAACCCGGCATTGACGCCGTTAGAGCAATGCCGTTACGTTGCCTGTCTTGGAATTGATGAGAAAGTGACCCGGCGAGGGCTGATAAACTCACTGGTGATTCCTGGCGGGCTGCATGCACGATTTAAATTTAAGGGACAGTACGGTGACCTGCTTCCCTGGATTACACGTCTACAGGATGAATGGCTATCGGGCTCAGGGCTTAAAGCGGGCGCGACACCGGCTTTTGCAGATTATCAGCGGAACCAGTTTATTGACCCCCAAGAACGGTTTGAACTGTGTTACTACCAACCGGTATCCCTGTATTAGAAAAGGAATATTTTGATGAGTATAGAGATTAGTCGGACCGACAATCCCGAACAGGATGAAGTGATCGCACTGTACCGTGCTAATGATTGGTCTGCCGCCGATAAACCAGAAAAGCTGATGGCGGCGTTGAAAAATTCCCATAGTCTGGTAACGGCCCGTGACAGCGGCAAGTTAATCGGGCTCGGAAATGCCATTTCTGATGGTCACTTAGTGGTGTATTATCCCCACCTTCTCGTTTTGCCTGAATATCAGGGGCAGGGCGTTGGTAAGGAGCTTATGTTGGTTATGCAGCAACGTTATCAGGGTTTCCATCAGCAGATGCTGACTGCGGATGGCGATGCTGTCGGTTTTTATAAAGCCCAGGGGTTTACCCGAGCGGGGAAAACAGAGCCGATGTGGGTCTATGCAGGTAATGATCATTAGTCATTATCGTTCCATTCTTTAATTAGTTACAACGACTTCACTTACAATCGGTG
>JAIBCZ010000240.1 GCA_024679645.1 Amphritea sp. | reverse complement strand
TTTAAGCTTATCCCGGGCGGCCTGATACCCCTGAGCAGCTGAACGCTGTAGCCAAATATCAGCCTCATGCTTGTCCTGTTGCTTGCCTATGCCGGTTTGGTACATTACCGAAATGGCGTACTGAGCTTCAGCGTCACCAGCTTCGGCCGCCTGCATGAAAAGCTCTGCGGCCTGTGCGACATCCCGCTCTACTGCCAAACCACTCTCGTAGAGCCAGGCAAGCCGGGTAACAGCACGATAATTTGGTGGAGTGGCTCTGGCCAGTGCTTGCAGCTTCAGCAGAGCCTGTTCAGTTTTACCGTTGACCAACAGCGCTTGCACTTCAGCCATCGGGTTGACGGAATCGGTATTTGCTAAACCAATCAATAGGTCAGCAGCATCGCTGTCGCCATCCAGCGCAGCAATCATCAACCAGTGACGCGCCTGCTTCCGGTCATAAAAGGCAGTACTGTTAAGATAGATAACCCCCAACTGATACGCAGCAGAACGACTACCGGCTACCGCAGATTCACGATACAGCGCTAAGCCTTTTTTTAAATCCTGTTCGACCCCCACACCAAGTGTGTACATATTAGCGAGGTTAAACAACGCTTCAGCTCTTCCCGAACCTCCAACAGTAAGCCACATCTGTTGTGCCAGTTGATGGTTGCCCATCTTGTACTCGGCATAGGCCATGTAAAGTTTGATTCGGGGAGCAGCCTGGATAAACTCCTCTGACAACTTCAATTCCTGTTCCTGAGCCTGAGCAGAAAGTGAGAGACATAGAATAAGCGCGCAAATCTTGTTCATAAAGATCTCCTGTACCTGTGTCAGCATAGCTTTCGACCTGCAGCACAACCAAAAAAGGCGGTAAAAAACCGCCTGTTTTATTGAAAGCCTCTGCTATTTCACAACAAATTCACCTACCATCCCTTTGTTTTGCAAGCCTTCAGCATAGAACTCAAAGTTTCCAGGCTTGATCGGAACAAAGTAGATCTCTGCGGTACCTTCATCCTCGAATTCCAACTCTGTCAGACCTAGCGCTTTTATCTCCATACCGCCTGCTTCAACTTTACGAAGAAAGATCGACGTAAAGAACTCTGGCGCTTGTAGCGCATACTCTTTCAGACCACTGGAAATAATTTCCAGCTTGTATGCTTTACCGGTTTCCAGTTCATAGCTTTTATGAGAAAGGCTGTAATCACTCTCTTCGCTACCCATGACCAGATCAGGTAATCCAATAGGTTTACGTGTCATATCACCTTTAGCCATCGACAGATGACTAAAGGCCATCGTGCCGGTTACCAGCATGACAGCTGATACTGTCTTTATCATTGTTTTCATTACACAGAACCCCATCGCTCATCTTTTTCGTCTTCTCTTTTTTATGCTAAACCGCTGAGATGATTTAAAAATAGTACTTGAGAACTATTTGAACGGTACTTTCTTCATATTTAACACCGTTGCACTTACATCTATTCTGAAAAAGTAGAGTGCGGAGTACAAACAATGACAATAATTAGAACAACGGCTGTATTGCTAACCTTTCTGCTAACTTCTATTGCGCAGGCCAGCGAAACCCTGACCATAAAGATGGGTTTTATCGCCTATCATCCTGATCAGGGCCCAGTGCTCTCTAACCTGATTCCGGAACCGGAAGACAGAGGTTTTAAAGGCGCAGAGCTGGGACTCAAAGACAACAACACTACCGGCCGTTTTCTGAAGCAGAAATACACACTGATTAGCGAACTGGCAGACTCGGCTGAGCAGGTTAATAGCATTACACAGGGATGGTTTGATCAGGGTATCAGACTCATCATCGCTGATATGCCATCGGAACAGCTGCAACAGCTAGTAGAACTGGCGTCGCTAAATAATGCCATGGTATTTAACGCCGGTAGCCACGCAAATGAATTGCGTACAAAGCTGTGCCTTAAGAACACCTTACATACCCTGCCCAGCCGGGCCATGTTGACAGATGCGCTGGCGCAATGGGCTAATTACAGACGATTAAGTAACTGGCTGGTTATTAAAGGAGATACAGCAGAAGACATCGCTTACGCCGATTCTCTGAAACGCAGTAGCAAGCGCTTTGGCATCAAGCTGATCGCTGAGAAGACCTGGAATTTTGATACCGACCTGCGCAGAACCGCCCAGAAAGAATTACCTCTGTTTACCCAAACAGATGAGTACGATCTGGTGGTGGTTGCCGATGAACGTGGTGATTTTGGCGAATATATACAGTACAACACCTGGTACCCTCGCCCGGTTGCCGGCACCGCAGGACTAAAACCTGTTGCCTGGCATCGTATGGTTGAACAATGGGGAGCAGCGCAGCTACAAAGTCGCTTTGAAAAACTCAGTTCACGCTGGATGAACGATAAAGACTATGCCGCCTGGGCTGCCGTCAGAACCATCGGTGAAGCGGTCACTCAGACCCGCACAAACACCCCGGAAAAGCTGTTCAGTTTTATTACCTCAGATAAGTTTCAACTGGCAGGTTTTAAAGGGCGCAAACTAAACTACCGGCAATGGAGCGGCCAGCTGCGCCAGCCCATACCCCTTGTTCATCCTAAATCACTGGTTTCACAGCCACCATTGGAGGGCTTCCTACATCCTGTCACTGAACTGGACACATTAGGGTTCGATAAAGCCGAATCCCAATGTCAGGTTACTTTCACTAAATGACCCCATACTCAAACATAAGAAAAAGCAGGTATTGTTCTATGAAGACCGTTAAATCAGCGCTTAAACCCCTGGCACTAGCACTACTTGGCTGTGCCCTGCTAAGCACACCGGTCTGGGCAGAGGTTGCCTATGTATCTAATGAGAAAGACGACACTCTTTCCATCATCGACCTGGAGACCATGGAAGTCACTGATACAATTGCAGTAGGAGAACGTCCCCGGGGTATTATCTTCAGCCAGGATCGCACCAAGCTTTATATCTGCGCCAGCGATTCGGATACCGTACAGATCATGGATCTAAAGGATCACAGCATCATTGCAGAACTGCCTTCCGGCGAAGACCCTGAACAGTTCGCCCTGCATCCTGATGACCGTCGTCTCTACATCGCCAATGAGGACGACGCCCTGGTAACGGTAGTCGATACCCAGACTCATGAAGTACTGGCTCAGATTGATGTAGGCGTAGAACCTGAAGGTATGGCAGTAAGCCCGGATGGCAAGTGGGCACTGAGTACCAGTGAAACCACCAACATGGTGCACTGGATAGATACTGAAACCAATCAACTGATTGATAACACTCTGGTCGATCAGCGCCCCCGCCATGTCGAGTTTAACAAAGATGGCAGTATCGTCTGGGCCTCTTCAGAGATCGGCGGCACTGTTTCAATTATCGATGTGGCCAGCCGTAAGATTCAGCACAAACTCACCTTCAAAATCAGAGGTATACACCCGGACAAAATTCAGCCGGTCGGTGTACGTCTGACCGATGATGGTCAATATGCCTTTGTCGCGTTAGGGCCTTCCAATCATGTTGCTGTGGTTGATGCAAAAACCTACGAAGTGCTTGAATATCTACTGGTAGGTCGACGGGTGTGGCATATGGATTTCAATTCCGATCAGACTCGTTTACTCACGACCAACGGTATCAGCGGCGATGTATCGGTGATCGATATTAATAAGATGAAGGTAATCAAATCAATTAAAGTGGGGCGCTACCCCTGGGGTGTTCGAATCAAACAATGATCCGGTAACTGATAATGAGCATAGAGATCCGCAATCTTAGTTT
>JAIBCZ010000029.1 GCA_024679645.1 Amphritea sp. | reverse complement strand
TCTACGTTCCGGGTAATATAGCTGCGTTTTGCTTTAGCTATTCTGTTAATCATAGTATTCACCTGGATGTATGAAGTTTATATACAGTACGGGCAATCCGTTTTGCGGTAGCTCGCTCTGGAGTGAGAATCCGCTTTACTGCCACACGGGTCTCTTTACCCTGTCGATTAGTCTTAATCTGTTTTACGACCAGGTTGAGTGCTGGTGAATAGGAAACAGCCAACTTTTCCCTGATTTTTTGTGTATTAAGCTTATCTATCACATATCGAGAACAGCTGTACTCCTGGGTTACCAGATCCTGTTTACTCAAACGATAACTACTTTGTCCTGCATAACTACAACGCCAGAAACGGTTGCGGAGTCCCTTGTTAAGATCTTTGCGAGTCAAAGTGAACCGTACAGATTCACGGGAACTAAACGGTTTTAATTCAACGGCACTCATATCAGTAACAAACTGATCGTAACCGCTTGGTGACTCTTTAAACCGGTGATATTCAAGTACTGGAAAGTAAGGCAGATAGGAACGTTTATAACGGCGATTACGCTGATCCTCCCAGAGGCTCCATTCCTTATTCTGTTCTAGCAGCTTTTCAACATCACCATCGGTATAGATGACAACACTACCCGATTTAAGCCCTGCCATTGCAAACGCTGGAACCAAAACCATTACAGAGACAATCCTGATTATCATTTTATGCCGCATCATTTCTTCCCTCTTCGAAATTTTCACTGCCCGACTGTGGCAAATCAATAATCACCTGCAAGCCACCTAAACTGCCAGCATTGAGACTCATTCGACCGTTGTAACTACTGACCACTGAGCTACAGATCGACAAACCTAAACCGTGATTATTTTCACCCTGTTCATCTGCCCGGGTGCCTCGCCAGGTCAGACTATTCATCTGCTCGACCGGAATACCCGGGCCGTCATCACTGACGATCATAGTCCAGCTTCCCCTGTCCTCTCTGATACTCAGTAACACTCTTGAACGGGCATAGCGCCAGGCGTTATCAAGCAGATTACCCAACAGCTCCAACATATCATCACGATCAAATGGAATAACATCATCCGGTAGTTGCTGATTCAGCTCTATTTCACCGTCACCACGCTTTTGGTTTAATAACTGAACCAAATAAGGTAACTCTTCCCGAGGATTAAACAGTTCACCCGGCGCAGGTGAACCTGAAATCCGGGCACGTCGTAATTCACTTTCAATGCGCCGTTGAAGCTGACTATAAATCTGCCGCAGACTTTCACGATTATCTGAAGACTCAGCCGCTTCAGATAACATCTGCAGGTGTTGCAGTGGCAACTTCAGCTCATGGGCCAGATTGCCGGTTGCCATTCTTGAACGGCTCAGCTGTTTTCCTGAATGATCAACCAACCGCTCAATAGCATCCGCCAGAGGCTTTACCTCTTGAGGAATACCGGCAGGCAGATTGACCGCGCCACTGACCTTACCTCTCAACAAAGCATTCTGTAGGGGTTTAAGAGTGCCAAATCCCCATTGTAAAATACGCCGCTGCAATAACAGTATGAGCAGCGTTAGTGCCACTAAAATTGTTAGCAGGTAGTATTCATACTCATTCTGTCGGGCAACAAAAGCACTAATATCTTCGGCCACCCAGATAGTAATATCACGCCCCTGTTTGCGAACGCCTTGTTGCCAAACCAACCAGTTTTCATCACCGATACCCGGCATTCTGAACTGCGTCGTTTCACCCGGTGAAAGCAAGGTAACCTCAGGTTTAGCATCCCACAAACTACGTGAGCGCAGTTCTCCACCTTCCCAGCTAATGACATAATAGTGGCCCGTCCGGACCCGTTTATAAATCTCTGACACACGGTTCTCATTAATCTGCCAACGATCATCGGCCCACTCTATTGCAGTAATGATATTTTCTACATCATGCCCCAAACGAGAACCAAAATACTCACTGGTAATCCGGTGCATCACATTGTGTAGAATAAAGAGCAACAAAATAAAAGTAGGCACCACCAACAGGATTAAGCCCCGCCTAATACGCCGTTCCAGTGAAGGCAACGCCAGTTTCATGGATCACAACCCTCAGTTTGAAGACAGTAACCCTGCCCCCGCCGTGTCTTAATGAATTGCTTACCAAACCGTTGTCGTAAACGGTTGATATAGACCTCTATCACATTACTATCCCGCACAAACTCCTCTTCATAAACATGCTCTGACAATACCGACTTACTGACTAAACGGCCTGGGTTCATCAACAAGTATCGCAACAACCTGAATTCAATACCGGTTAACTGAAATTCAACACCTTCAGGGCTACGAGCAATATGCGTATCCAGATCTAAACAGATCCCTGCATACTCTAATTGCTGGCTAACCTGGCCATGGCGACGACGAATAAGCGCTTCTAACCGGGCGACAAGCTCTTCCATAAAAAAAGGCTTCCCCAGATAGTCATCTGCCCCGGCTTTTAATCCATCAACCCGTTCCTGCCAACCATCACGGGCAGTCAGAATAAGTACCGGCGTGGTATTTTGCTCTGCCCGCATCTCCCGAAGCACATCTAGTCCCGGTTTTTCTGGCAGTCCCAAATCCAGAATAATAGCGTCGAAAACACCTTCTCGAATCCATATAGCACCACTCATACCATCATGGCAGACTTCGGCTACGTAACCAGCGTTCTGCAGCTGGCCACGTAGTTGCTCCACTAATTTGATATCATCCTCTACTATCAGAATCCGCATGACGACTATTCTCCGAATACTTCTTGTAGCAACTCACCGGTCACCGCATCAAACTCATATTCACTAACATGCCCATCAGCATGAAGTATTTCTATCTCGTAGGTAAACTCTCCATCACTTTGCTCCAGTTCTAAATCGAGCATTCGATTACGTGTAAGAACGGAATGCTGCGCCAAGAGTTGATCCAAAGAGACAATCAACCCTTTATCAACCAGCTCAGCAGCACTATCAGGGTCAACTTTATCCTGCGGGTCGGCATTCGCACTTACAGCGAAGCACACCAGCGACAGAAGTAATGTTTTAACTGAATAGGGCATATTGATATTTATTACTGTTTAAGTTTGAAAGTAGTTTAGCCGGGTAAACTTAAATGAAACTTAAAAAAGAGAGAATTTTGATATTTACGTAAATATTACAAGAAATTAACGAGTCAGATGAACAAAAAAAGAGCCAGAGATCCTTAATACTCGTTCCCCGGGATAAATTTGATTATCGGTAAACCGACAGCATGAAGTCGCCTAAAATCAGATCTTTCAGACCCTTATATAGCCATTATTGCTATCGAGCAGTTGAGCAAGATCATCGGCCTTTAGTGGTCGGCTAAAAAGATAACCTTGTATCTCTTCGCAGCGTAACTCCCTAAGGAAGTCCAGCTGGGCTTTTTCTTCCACCCCTTCAGCGGTCACACTCAATCCGAGATTATGGGCAACAGCAATAATCGCCTGTGTTACCGAAGCATCACCTGGGTCAGTGGTAACATGAGTAATAAAGGAACGATCAACTTTTAGCCGATCGATTGGAAAACGTTTCAAATAGCTAAGACTCGAGTACCCGGTACCGAAGTCATCTATCGCTAATTGCACTCCTAAAGCTTTAAGTCGATGCAAGGTTTCAACTGACCCTTCAACATCATCCATCAGCATATTTTCAGTAATCTCCAGCTCCAGGCAGTTTACAGGTAAGCCCGTCTCCAACAGAACCTGACTCACCAGCTGTTCCAGATTTTGCTTAGCAAACTGGCGCACTGAGAGATTTACCGCAACTCTGATTCTGGGGAGCCCCTGTTCTTGCCATATCCGGGCCTGCTGACAAGCTTCACGTAATACCCATTCCCCTATCGGCGAAATAAGGCCTGTTTCTTCTGCGATCGGAATAAACTCGACCGGTGAGACAAACCCTAGCTCCTGACTATTCCACCGTAGCAACGCCTCCACCCCGATAATTCTTCCGCTCGTCACTTCTACCTGAGGCTGGTAATTTAACGACAACTCATTCAACTCAATGGCATGCCGCAAATGGCTTTCTAGTTCTAAGCGTCGCTTAGCAACCACATTCATCGATTTTACAAACAATTCATAACCATTTTTACCGGCATGCTTAACAAAATACATCGCCGCATCGACATTTTTCATCAGGCTATCTACATCTTCACCATGATGAGGAAAAAT
The DNA here is from genome assembly GCA_024679645.1 of Amphritea sp. GTDB lineage: Bacteria > Pseudomonadota > Gammaproteobacteria > Pseudomonadales > Balneatricaceae > Amphritea. The sequence goes on along the minus strand of JAIBCZ010000029.1, from coordinate 11,157 downwards.
AGCGATACCAATACTCGGCGTTACTACAACCTCATGCCCCGCCAGATCAATCACCAAGCCAATAGATTCTAAAATACGACGAGCAACGGCCTCGGCATCGCTGATCTGGTCTATTTCAGGAAGTAAAACGGTAAACTCATCGCCGCCAAAACGAGCAACTAATGGGCAACTCTTATCATAGCTACTGACACTCTGCGTGATCCTGCGAGCGACCTCCTGTAATAGAAGATCCCCCATACCATGACCAAATGTGTCATTAATACGCTTAAAGTTATCCAGATCCAGAAAAAGCACGGCCCCCAGAAAGCCCTTTCGGTCAGCCATGTCAATTGCTAACTTGACCCGTTCACTGAATACACTTCGATTTGCCAGGCCTGTCAGACTATCAAAGCGGGCCAATTTCAGAATTTGATCCTGGGCCCGTTTAAGTTCGGACACATCTAGCATGGTTCCAGCAATCAGTGTTGCCTTTCCTTTATCATCACAAAACACTTCTATTTGGTGTTGCATATTCATCAGGTCATGCCCGGGAATGCTAATACTATGATTAATGCCTGCCATAAAGCCTGAATAATGGCAGTTAAGTTGTTCCTTTAACCAATGCCGGATTTGGCAGCGTTCATTCGCCGGGACACAACGCAAGAATGATCTGAAACCAGGTTTCGCCCGACCTCGTTGCGCACCTAGCAGATGATAGAACTGCTCGGACCAATAAACGTCACCGCTACTGACATGCCACTCCCAGTTTCCCAAGCGGGCAATCCGTTGTGCATTTCCCAGACGCGCTTCACTCACTTGCAATTGACGCAACTGTTCCGTCATATTGCTTGCCCGGATCATGTAATTAAGACGATGACCTAGAATTTTCCAGTTAAACGGTTTAGTAACGAAATCGGTCGCCCCGGCAGCATAAGCTTCGCGTACCGAATCAACATCGTCCTGCCCTGTGGCCATTAGGATAGGTACAAGCTTGCCGCAGGGTAAACTACGCAACTGACGACAGACTTCAAAGCCATTTAACTCAGGCATCTCTACGTCCATCAACACGATATCAGGCTGAGCCTCCTGAAATATTCTCAGTGCTGATACCCCATTATCAGCCAGCAGAATTTCAAAACCTTCCTGCTGCAAGGACTGAGTGGCTAATAATCGTGCCGTCAGGTCATCATCAACGACTAACACTCTGCGAGTTACGGGCAACACATCACTCACTACAGACATGCTCACCTTCTTTTTCACTTATCTTAAGTAACGTCTGACTTACCTTGAAATAGGCTTCTTCGATCTGAGCCAGCAACTCTTCAGACTTTTTCAAGTTATTATCCCTGCCTCGATGTTCCAGGACTTTACATAGCTCAGCCAGCTTCATTGCCCCAAGATTGTAGCTACTGGATTTAAAGCTATGGGCAGCCACTCTGAGCATCTCAGAATCCCCTGCTTCTACCGCCTTATTTAGTCGAGCCAGATCATCAGGTGACTTCTCCAGATATGCCGCAATGATTTTATGTAAAAACACATTACTGGTATCCATTTCTATTAATTGAGATATGACCTCTGAATCAACCTCTCCCATATATTCATCCGAAGGAGATAACGTTTTTTCAGCAAGGTAGGGTGCATTCGACTCAGCACAGACTTCGCCACCGCCGCCCAACCAGCGCTTAAGAATAAGGCTGATCTGCCGCTTATTAAACGGTTTTGCCAGATAATCATCCATGCCGGCCTGCAAACAGCGCGCCCGGTCATCAGCCATCGCATTGGCCGTTAAGGCGATGACTGGCAAGTGAGGTAACTGCTTCGTTAATTCCAGACTCCGTAGCTCCCTCGTCGCCTGATAACCATCCATTTCGGGCATCTGGCAATCCATCAGCACTAACTGATAATCGGCCTGCTGCAACATCTTTAATGCCTCTATCCCATTAACAGCAGTATCAACCGTGACCCCTAAACCACTCAGGGCCTGCAATGCGTATTCCTGGTTAACCGGGTGATCCTCCACCAGCAAAACACGACCGGAAACGTTATCCAGCTTAGCCAGCTGGCGAGGTTCCGGAAGCTCCCGCTTTGGAATCTGATCTGTTTTTGCCATGCTCAGGCCAAACCAGAAAGTTGTTCCTTTGCCTGGGTCACTGGAAAAATCGATCGTCCCGCCCATCATCTCGATCAACTGTCGGGAGATCGCTAAACCAAGACCTGTGCCGCCAAAATTTCGAGTAGTAGAGCTATCGGCCTGGGAAAACGATTCAAAGATGACACATTGGTGTTCCGGAGCTATACCTACACCCGTATCCGCGACCCTAAGCTGGAAGGAAATACCCTGCTCGTTTTTTTCAAACACAACAGCCGTTACTTCAACCGTCCCTTGCAGGGTAAACTTGATCGCATTACCGATCAGGTTCGTTAATATCTGTCGCAATCGCATCGCATCGCCCAAGACCACGATATCGAGTTCCGGTGGTAGATGACAAATAAGTGATAGATCCTTTTTGTGAGCCTGAGGATCCAGAATGGCTACTTGTGTCTGAATCAACTCAGCAAGATTCAACGGCTGGGAATCTAGTTTCAACTTTCCCGCCTCAATTTTTGAAAAGTCCAGAACATCATTAATAATGTCCAGCAAACCCTCACCAGAGTAGCGGATCATCTCCATGAAGCGATGTTGTTCTTCAGTTAGGCTGGTCTCTAGCACTAAATCAGTCATACCAAGAACACCATTCATCGGTGTACGAATTTCATGGCTCATGGTTGCCAGAAACTCACTTTTCGCCTGACTGGCTTTAATTGCCCCCTCTTTCTCTTTATGCACCTGCTGAATCGTGCTTCTGATGGCCATCTCCATGAACAGGAATGACTCAGCCAAACGACCTATCTCATCTCTGTTTTTCTGAGCAAGGTTCACCACCTTCTGACTCTGGTCCGCAGGCCTTATAAAATCCTGATCAGAAAGTGATTTGGCATAAGACGCAAGAATATTTAAGGGCTGTGCCATACGATAAACCAAGATAAAAGCAGCCCCGATGCTAACCATGAATACCAGCCCGATAATCAGACTTTGCTGGGCAACGACCGTCCGCCCTGGCGCCGAGATTTCAGCAACAGGCACCACAACAGCGGAATACCAATCGAACGCTTTAAAGTAACTAAAATAGATCTGTACCTGCCGACCACCGGTAAAGGGGCTATGGTGGCGAATAGAGCTCTCACCCCGTTGGTGAGCCCCGATAATCTGCTCGAGAACGCCGGCCTGACTCCAGTCAAGATCATCCGTGGTAATCCCCCCCTGCAAACGCTGTAGTGGGGGCTCTATCAGCACATCCTGATGACCATTAAACAGAATAGCGTAACCCGTCTCAGCGACCTGAAGCTTATTGAACGTGGTGCGGAGCGCATCTACAATCACATTCATCTTTTGCTGACTTTGCTGCTCAACACCAGAAAAATTAACCACTATAGCCAACGTCCACTCCCAGCTGGCGGCAGGGATAAAATACCCCATATACTTATCACCTTTAGGGTGACCTGGCTTATGCCAGTAAAAGATTCCGCTATCCCCTTCAGGATCAAGCCGATCAAAGCGCATCGACTGGTGTAATTGTCTTCCTTTCAGGTCTCGTAAGCCCGCAATGGAAGTCAGAGTAAGTCCGCTATCTGTTGCTCCAACAATAACACCATCTGAATTAAACAGAATCATGTCACCGTTATCGAAATCGACACTTTCGATCCACTTTAGAATGGCTTCTTTCGCCTCGCTTTCGCTCAATTGATCAAACGCTGATACTTCAGCATAACTGTCTAAAACCGACTGCCCCAAACGGGTTTGTTGGCGCATATCAGCTTTTATTTTATGAAGAATATCCACTTTTTCGGAAACGAGTTGATCATATCCGGCACGGATATTCAGATCAGCAAGCTGGAGCACGTTCAAAGCTGATTTCTGCTCAGCAACAAACATCGCCTGTCCCACATCCCGTTGGGTAAAGTACATCACGCACGCTGCAGTAACGAGCAATACAGCCACAACTAGCGCAATAATTTTAAATTTGAAACTGGACAACATACTCAGTACTCAGGGTTGTTCTATCTGCCAATAAAGCTGATCCGCAGCCGCTAACATTTCTGCATCAAGATACAGCCCTATCTGTTCCGCCGTTTTAAGATTAAGCGTGATCCGGTTTGCTTCGGCGGAAACATTCATTAAGGAAGCAGGCTCTTCACCATTCAATATTTTCCCGGCTGTATGGGAAAGCAATCGTCCTTCATCCCTAAACCCTTCCACTTGAGACAAGCTCATGAGGTAACCCAATTTAACCTCACGTTGGCCATACTGAGAGAAGGTTGGAATACTATGCTGATTGGCAATTTCGACCAGTACCGGAGTCGTATGATTATTAATACCTCCCTGAACAGTCACGTAAATCGCATCTACTTTTTCTGCCAGTTCATTAAAGCAATCGATAACAGATTGATCGACCTTAATCTGATCTGCTATATCACTCTGGGTATGACAACTAATCACTTGAAAGTTACGCTCTTCTGCCAACCGTTCAATCGTTTCAATTGAGGCATAACTTCGACCTTCAAAACTATTTTCAAAAGCGACCCCGAGTGTTTTAAAACGGATCAGATCATGAAACAGCGTTACCTGCCGCTCATAACGCTGTGGGTCTTCAGGAATATAGATATGCCGATGTGAATCATCATCCTGAACCAACCCGGCACTTCGTGGATCATTCACCGAGATCACCATTGTCGGTACTCTGTGTCCATCAATGGCTATATCAATGCCCGCCCAGGTACCCATCGCTAATATAAGATTTATCTCGCCCTTCTTTTGCAACCGACCAACTACCTGTTCACGAAGTTCGACTCGATACTCCCTGTCCCAGTCAGCACTGTAAAAACCATCAGACAAGAATTCGATATACTCGCTATCAGCATTAACGCTCAGCCAATCCCATAATTCACGAGCGGATGAGGGTTGACTCGGAATCTTTTGTGGACTAACCCAACCCTGTTCCATCAACCCCTCGGCTGTCGCTCTAAGGTATTGATAATAGTCACGATATTCGCCGCCCTGATAATAAGCCAGACGCCACTTTTCTCCCTGATTAAGACAAGGAGCACCATTTATTTCTGTCGCCTGGAGAGGAGAATAAAAACAGGTCATTAATAATACTATCCCTGTCAGCCATAATCTCAGCCGTTGCTTTCCGTGTTGTAACATAGAGTCACTTCTATCCTTGCTTTATAGTTATTCTTCTGGAATATCTCGATAAACCTCATCCGCTGCACCTAGCAACAGTAATGGCGGATTAAAACCAACCACTTCTGCTGTTTTCAAATTGACAGCCATCCGAGGAGGTTCTTCAAAAAACTGTGTTAACTGATTAGGCGATGCACCATTAAATACTTTGGCAAAAGTGGACGCATGAAACTCTCCGACATAACGAAAGCCAGCCTGAGACAAACTAAGCAAAAAACCTTTTCGGACCTCTTCTGATCCGGATTGAGAAAAAGTGGGTATCCTGTATTCATTGGTGATTTTTACTAATTTTCCAATACTATTCGGGTTCACACCTCCCTGAGCGGTTACATAAATCGCATCTACCTGAGGCGCAAGCTTACGGAAACATTTAGCAGTACTAATTTCAGCCTTAGCGATGTCACTAATATCACTCTGAGTATGACAACCTATAACCTTAAAACCCCGTTGAACACTTAGCTTTTCGATCACATCGAGCGCAGCATAACTACGACCATTCTCAGAATCTTCATAAGCGATCCCGAGCTTTTTAAAATTAACTAAATCGTGAAAAACCCGAACCTGACGTTCATGGCGATTAGGATCTACGGTGGCATGTATATGATCATAACCAGAATCATCAACACTTTTGATAATGCCTGCCGCTAACGGATCTGTTGCCGACAAGACCATAGTAGAGGTACTGTGATTATCATTGGATAGTGCCTTTCCAGCCGAAGTCCCCATCGCTATCATCAAATCGATATCACCAGTTTGATTAAGTCGGTTAGTTAACTGTTTAACCACCTGACCACGCAAAGTTTCATTCCATTTCGCGCTGTAGTGAGCGTCTTCCACAAACTCTATGTAATCACTGCTCACACCGTTCTGGAGCCAGTGCCAAAATAAAGCCGTTTGCTCGCCTTCTTGAGCCGGAATCTCAACCTTATCAATCCAGCCTGCGTTCATCAGACCTTTGACTGTTTCGACGAGAATCTTCTGGTAATCGATATACTCGCCACCTTCGAAGTATCCAATCCGCCACCGTTGATCGCCATTCATTATCGGTTCTGTAGGGAAGACAACTTTATCAGCATAAGACTCTGCCGATGCGACCTGCACCGTTAAGCAATATAATAAAACTACACACAGCTTTTTTATGAACCGCATAACCCTTTCCTCTCTTCTCCCAGGAACACATCACTCGCCTTATACATCTGTTTAAAACAAGATAGCGTTTAGCATACTATCATTAACATCGAGTAATTTGCCTGAGAACAACTTTTTCTGACAATTGTTTGTATTGAGCACAAGCAAGCGTCTGTAGCCAGCCCGTTTCAAACTCGTTAACAGGCATTACATCGGGAATCGTTTCAGCCAGCGAACCTTTATGCGCGTTGCAAACACTGATTCCAGATATAAAATCTAACTCCGATGCCGTAACAGGACCGCTTGTTAATATTTCAACTGGTCCAGCAGGAACCACTCCGCCACCTTGATTGATCATTATGGCCTGCATGCCAGAGAGATAGCCATTAGTGTAACTAGCTGACACATCAGAAGCCTTCTGAGGTTGGTTAATCTGAACCAGCAAGTCAGCAATTCCAGCCTGCATCTCAGGCAAATAAGCAGCCTGATAATAACCGCCTAAGCAAGTAACGCCCCGGGCTAAAGCAATCGCCAAATAACAGCTAAAAACTGAAGGCAGCAACTGCCCCAAGCGCATCGACTCACTTACAGACTCCGCATCCAGACTGAAACGATATTCCTTACCTCGGTCATCACAACCACAGAGCATTACCTGCTCTTGATCTTCGATCAACATCAGAGGAATTCGACAACAACGGTCATCCACACCCCAGAAACAGAAAGTGCCACAACCAGAAGCTTGCATCTGAGCAACATCATTTCTATTGACCCATCGCCGCTCCAGCAATGCCTTATCCCAACAACCTGAAACTCTATCTAGCCGCTGATAGAGCGAACCTATCATTTGGTCACTAAACAGCTGATAAACCAAGCTATTCTGATTGAACAAATCTTTAGATAGTAGCCCCTCTGCCAGCTTTTCAAGCTCAATCGTTATCAGTTCTGGCATATTAGCAGAGGCGCTAAACAGGCGGTTCCAAAGGCTCCGATTAAGTATCACAGATTGGGCAGCATAACTCTGCTGTGCCTGAACATCTTCAGACAAATAATCTTCTTCTATTAGCTTTTTTAACGTTTCTTTTAGCGGCAAGCGAACCTCAGCATCATCTAATTTTCTAATCCGCTTCAAGGCAGACTGCAGCGTTTCTGGCGTCAATCCTTTTACCCGGGCAACAAGTTGACGGCGTAACTTACTAGCGAAGAAAGGAACTTTTAATGGCCAGTTATCACCCTTACAGTCAACGTCATACAATAAAGCGCCCCGAGGATATGTGAGATTATTCAGCGGAATATTGGCACAAGAAAAGACAGGAATAGTACTAATCCCTTCAATTTCCCGCTTCGCTAAACCAAGCATCATACTCCCCTGAACAGACTGAGAAAAAAAGTCCACACCATGATGATTCGTTGTCAGAGCAACCGGATGCTGAATAAAATCTGCAGCTGTTTTCTCTGCCATTTTTTCGCCTAGTAGCGGAGTCAGATACTCATAAATAACATCCGCTATATCTGAGCATGGTTGATAACTCCTCTGACTCACCCGACAGACCTGCTGTAAATATTCAGCAATCGACTGATCTCCAGCTGATAAGACCTGACCCACTACCGGCACTTGCTTTCGGACAGACATGAGTAACTGTTCAACTACATCTGGCTCACCAGCATTCATCCAATTATTCATTGACTACCCCTTAACCGATACAATTAATCCATCTGGTTTTGAACGCCAGGTGAGTAGCGTAAAGAACAATGCCGTGATCAAATAGAAAACACCAAACATCATAACGCCATCCTCTATATCGGTGGTGGCAATGATCGCCGCAAAAACTACCGGCCCAAGCATCTGCCCTATCCGGCTACTAGAGCGAAAGACCCCCATAGATTTTCCTTCACCATAACGACCAGTAACCTTTTGCTTAAGTACAAACGCACTCTGTGCTGACAATACCAAGCAGTTCGAAAGCCCCAACAGAAGAACTGACAGCGTAACCGCAACAACACCATCAAATACCCCAAACACGAGAAACGCCCCACCGCCCAGAACGCAGCCCAAAATTATCGGCCCTCGTTTAGTTTCACTTTGATCCGCAAACCGACCAATAGCTGGTCCCAGCAACGCTAAAACCACGCCAAACAACATCAACACCTGCCCTATCGAGGCATCATTCAGTCCTGCACGATTCAGGTATACCGGACTGAAATAGTTCAAAAATCCAACTACCGCGATCGACGCAGGCATGCTACTGAAGAGTGTTGCCGCTAACACCTGGCGATCTAATAAAAAGCTTATAAAAGATGGAGAAGAGTTAGCTGCCTTGCCTGAATTTGGTTTCGTTACAAAGTCCACTTTCGCTGTCTGTTCAACGCTCTTAACTGTCTCACCTTCTGCAGGTTGAGACAGCGTCAGTACAGCATAAAAAATAACGCTAAAAACAATCAAAGCACCCAGCAGGAACACCAACCCATAACCAAACTGCTCAGCAAGTACAGCACCGGTTGCCGCCCCACAGATACTGCCGGAATATAGCCCCGCAAACAGATGAGCTAAGCCCCTTGCTTTATTACTACTGTCTGTATGTTTAATCACATACCCCTGAGACGCTAGCAAGGTCAAACCATAGCCAAATCCGAGCACCCCTCTGGAGAGGATAAACTGAACAGCATCAGGTGCCAGCCATGAGTAAAGGCAACCCAGTCCGGTTATCACCAGGCCTGTGTAAAAAGGAGCCCTCCAACCACTTTTATCCAGCCAGACACCACAACAGAGTATCGCCACACCTACACAAAAAAACTCAACAGAAATCGGTAACCCGATCAGCAAATCAGGACTGATGCTACTCAGGCTTTGCGGTAACGTTTCCATGTGCAAAGGAATAAATGCCATCGACAGATCAATGCCAAAGAGAAACAGAAAAATGGCTGGACGCATCTGCTTAAAATGCACAGTTTTTAGCTTCGACTGGCGACTACCGCTCTGTTGAAATATCGCGAGTTCCAGGGCAAACAGAAAGGTAATCAGCAAGGCTGTGCACAAATCAAACAGAGGTAATACGGTAGAACCCTGTAAAAAGTGCTGTACACAGAGCAGAGTCATAGAAACGCCGCAAAGCCCCATCATCACACGACTAACGCCTGCCCCTGATAATGATGCTATGCGTCTTTGATTGAACGATATTACTGCTAAAAGAAGAACAGGCAAAACGATCGCATATCCCCACCAATGGATAACATCTATCAGTAAGATATCTATAGCTGCACGGTCATAAGCGGCAAATATAAGTAACACAGCCAGACTGCTGATGAAAACAAGCTGTAATCCACCACTAATAAAAAACCCAATCGCAGAGCGCTCCATCATGTCACCAACCTGCTTACTTTTTCTGTTGCATCGTCTTTAGAGGAGGATTTCTCTATCGCTCTATGGTGTTCAGGTAGTAAGCGATAGACACCGTCAAATAACATCACCGGCTGACTCGCCAAAGACCAGCCCTCGTCTGAACGATTAATCCTTATTCGCGCTTCATCGTCATGCCAACGACATCGATGGGGTAAAATATCGATTTCGTCCAGCGCTTGATGGCTGAGGTTGCTGTAAACATATGCAACAGCAAGTGCGCCCGTTCCGCAGGCCAGAGTTTCCCTGTTTATACCCCTTTCGAAGCAACGATTTTCTAAGACTTCAGAACACCGACTCCTCGCAAGGTTGACATTAATACCCGCTGGAAACATCGCTTTATAACGAGTATTCATATACTGACCAATATGCTCCACCAGCCAGGTACCAAAGCTCTCACGACGGTCTTTAACAGACCACTGCTCAGAACTACCAAAGATATAATCCGCCAGCTCCGGAATAGAAAAATCGCTATCGGGAAAAATGACCAGATGCGGCTCACCGGTAAAAACCAAATAACCTTTTATCTGTAACTCCCGCTCATCACTGAAGGCACGCAGATCTCCAGCCCGAAATTTAATCTTAATTTCAGGATAGAGATCTATTGTTTCTGTGTACGACTCAGAAAAGCCCTCCGTAGCCAGCTCAGATGGAGTCTTACGAGGATGCCCAAGATTAACCCAGCCACCTAGACTATCTTCACCTGCGCCAATCTGAATAACTTTAGGCTCCGGCAACGGAATCTCAGACATAATTGACGCGGAAGTAACCCCGTGTTGATGTAACAGAAAGCTGGCAACACACATCAAGCCATTACCACAACAAAGCGCTTCCTGGCCATCTGGCTCGAACATCCTGAACAGGTATTCAGCTTGTTCCGCTTCAGGTGGCCATCGCCAGTAGGAACGTGTGTCTGCAATAGATTTCAGAACTTCTTTATTGCAGCGTTGAATAACCAATAAATTATCACAACCGACACCAAAGCTTGTGTTAGTCGCTTGAAAAGCAAACCGTGACATGTCTGATTCAGTGAGCAACATTTGCTCCGTTTCATCAACAATTACAAAGTTATTGCCACAAGATGTGTACTTCACAAACGGAACTAATTTCATAGCAGATTTCCGACGATGTTCGTGGGAATCTAAGAAACTTAAACGTGTAACTCTTTATATTTCTGCCACCCCTCACCATCCATAAACAACTAATATTGTTTTCAGATAGCTAAAAAGCGGTGGAATACAATGTATACGAGACAACATTCAAGAATCGAAAACTCGCCGACAAAACAAACGTTTAATTTATTTATTTGTCTGCAATCTACCATCAGACTGGCCAGCTTATCAACGAGGGAATACCCAAAATGAGGTTGAAC
>JAIBCZ010000020.1 GCA_024679645.1 Amphritea sp. | reverse complement strand
CCCAGCGCTAAAATCAGCGTGGTTGGATTGTATCGGGATGAGGAAACGCTTCAGCCTGTTACTTACTTTGAACGGCTCACCAGTGATATGGAAGAGCGTATGGCGCTGGTTATCGATCCTATGCTGGCGACGGGTGGTTCAATGAATGCCACTATCGACATGTTGAAAAAAGCGGGTTGTACAGAGATCAAAGCACTGGTTTTGGTGGCTGCACCAGAAGGCGTTAAAGCGGTTAACGAATTACATCCTGACGTTGAACTCTATACCGCCGCCGTTGACAGTCATCTTAATGAAAACGGATATATTATTCCGGGTCTGGGTGATGCTGGCGATAAAATCTTTGGGACTAAATAGAGGGTAGTTCAGATGACTCATAGAATTGATGATAGCTTGAACGGCAGTGAACCGCTGTGGCGGACTGTATTAGCCGGCTCCCAAATGCTGTTTGTTGCTTTCGGTGCATTGGTACTGATGCCATTGTTGACCGGAATGGACCCGAGTGTTGCGTTGTTTACCGCAGGCTTTGGTACCCTCCTGTTTCAATTTGTCACTAAGCGTCAGGTGCCGGTTTTCCTGGCCTCTTCGTTTGTATTTATCGCACCGATTCTTTATAGCACTCAAACCTGGGGGATGCCTGCTACCTTAGGTGCGCTGTTCTGTGCTGGTCTGATGTACATGATGCTGGCCATGGCAGTTAAGTTTCGCGGTGTTGGTTTTTTACATCGCTTGCTGCCACCGGTGGTGGTTGGTCCGGTCATTATGGTCATCGGCCTTGGTTTGGCGCCAATTGCTGTGAATATGGCGATGGGTAAGGCTGGGGACGGTAGCATCGAGTTGTTTCCTTATATTGATTCGATGATCGTTTCGATGTCTGCATTAGGAACCACGTTGTTAGTGGCCACTTTTGGTAAAGGCGTGTTTCGCTTGTTACCGATTTTAGCGGGCGTGGTTGTGGGTTATCTGGTTGCTAACTTTTATGGCATGGTTGATTATCAGGTTGTTTCCGATACAGCCTTTATAGCGGTGCCTGCTTTTGTTATGCCAGAGCTTAACTGGCAGGCGATTCTGTTTATGATTCCAGTAGCTATCGCGCCCGCGATTGAGCATGTAGGTGATGTTCTGGCTATCGGTCATGTGACCGGAAAAGACTATATTAAGAAGCCTGGCCTGCACCGTACTTTGTTTGGCGATGGTCTGGCGACCTCTGCCGCAGCGCTTTTTGGTGGCCCACCGAATACAACTTATTCTGAGGTTACGGGTGCAGTGATGCTGACTCGCTCATTTAATCCGATGATCATGGTATGGGCGGCGGTCTTTGCTATTCTGATGGCATTTGTCGCTAAGTTTGGTGTGCTGCTGCAGACGATTCCAGTACCGGTCATGGGCGGTATTTTGATTCTGTTGTTTGGCTCTATAGCCGCGGTAGGTTTGAATACCCTGATTAAAGCGCAGGTTGATCTGGCTGAGCAGCGAAACCTGGTGATTGTTGCTACCACATTGGTGTTTGGTATCGGAGGGATGGTTATCGGTCAGGGTGAATTCAGTATGCAGGGCGTGAGTCTGTGCGGTATTGTCGCCATCGTCTTAAACCTGATTTTACCGATGAATAAGCCGGTAGCGGATGATCTGCATGAAGAGCAAGAGGTTGTGGATGATCTGGTTGATCATGCCAGTAAATGAATTAAACCGATAAGGCTGGAAAGTGATGCTTCAGCTGTGAATAGTTCTGATAAAACCGGCTTCTGCCGGTTTTTTTATGGTTGTCCGGAGTGTAGGGGTTATCCCTTGTTTTGTTGCATTTCACAGGATGGGGTGGAACACTGTGTCACTGTTTTAGTAAGGGTGATCTGATATGACGATTAATAGTTTTGGTGTAGTGGGCGCAGGCCAGATGGGCGGCGGTATTGCTCAGGTTGCAGCCTGCTCCGGTTTTGATGTTGTGCTTTATGATCTCAGTGATGCGGCGTTAACGCGCGGGGTGGGAGCGATCAGCGCAAGTCTGGCGCGGATGGTGAAGAAAGAGAAGCTGACCCCGGATGAAATGAATCAGGCTTTGGACCGGATTAAACAAACTTCCGATATGGCCGACATGGCCTCTGTTGATATTGTGGTAGAGGCGGCCAGTGAGGACGAGGAGATAAAGAAGAGTATCTTCTGTCAATTGGACGAGGTTTGTCAGCCTGGTGCGATTTTAGCGACGAATACATCTTCGATCTCCATCACCCGCTTGGCGGCGGTTACATCCCGTCCGGGACAGGTGATTGGCATGCACTTTATGAATCCGGTGCCGATGATGCAGCTGGTGGAGGTTATTCGAGCCCTGCAAACCGATGACGCAGTGTTTGATGCGGTTAAGCAGCTGTCCTTGGATATGGCTAAAGTCCCTGTTGATGTTAACGATGCGCCGGGCTTTGTTTCCAACCGTATCCTCATGCCGATGATTAATGAGGCCGTTTTCTGTCGCTATGAAAACCTGGCATCAGCTGAAGAGATCGATACGGTGATGAAGCTGGGGATGAGTCATCCGATGGGCCCGCTGGCGTTGGCGGATCTGATTGGTCTGGATACTTGTCTGAGTATTATGGAAGTGCTCTACGATAACTTTAAAGATTCAAAGTACCGCCCTTGTCCGTTGCTGGTACAGATGGTGGATGCGGGGTATCTGGGACGTAAAAGTGGCCGGGGTTTCTATCACTACGACTAGCCAGAACGGCACTACGTGCCTTGCCAGACGCTAGACGGAAACTTCGTTTCCTTGCTAGGAAAAGATAAGAGCGCCAAAGGCGCTCTTTTTATGTCATCTGTTGATCCAAAGCTGAGTAGCTAGATGTGAAATTTATTTCGACAAATACCGGATGCCTTCTTCCATGCCACCCAGTGTCAGCGGATACATTTTATCGCTCATGATCTGCTTTATCATCTGAGTGCTGGCTGTGTAGCCCCAGTAACGCTGATGACTGGGATTTAACCAGATCGCTTTATCCCAGTTATCCAGTATCCGCCTTAGCCATACTGCTCCGCTTTCAGGGTTGCGGTGTTCAACACTGCCGTAGCGCTCGGTTACTTCATAGGGGGCCATTGAGGCGTCGCCGACGAAGATGATGCGGTAATCTTTGCCATAGGTATGCAGCAGATCGAACGTATCGATATGCTCGTTCCAGCGGCGCTTATTATCTTTCCATACCCGCTCGTAGACACAGTTATGGAAGTAAAAGTATTCCAGATGTTTGAATTCAGTTCGGGCGGCAGAGAATAGTTGTTCGCACTGCTTGATGTAGGGATCCATCGAACCACCGACATCAAAAAACAGCAGAACCTTAGCGGCATTGTGACGCTCTGGAACCATCTTAAGGTCGAGTAGGCCGGCGTTGTTGGCTGTGGAGCGGATGGTGTCATCCAGGTCCAGCTCTTCGGCGGCACCGGTACGTGCGAATTTACGGAGCTTTCGCAGAGCGACTTTCATGTTGCGAGTGCCCAGTTCAACGCTATCATCCAGGTCACGGAACTGGCGCTTCTCCCATACTTTGACAGCCCTCTTGTGTTTACTTTCTCCTCCGATGCGAACACCTTCCGGGTTATAGCCGCTATGGCCAAAGGGTGAAGTGCCACCGGTACCGATCCATTTACTGCCCCCGGCATGGCGCTTTTCTTGCTCTTCAAAGCGCTTGGCCAGAGTCTCCATGAGTTTGTCCAGACCGCCGAGTCTTTCTATTTCGGCTTTCTCTTCTTCGCTGAGATTGCGGATAAAATCTGATTCCAGCCAGTTTTCCGGAACCATGTTATTCAATGGATCAGGTAGCTCTGCAAGACCTTTAAAGTAGTGGCTGAAAGCCAGGTCAAAGCGGTCGAAATATTTTTCATCTTTTACCAGGCATGTGCGGGCCAGCAGATAGAAATCATCCCAGTTGCCGAACGCCAGATGGTTTTCCAGTGCTTCCAGTAGCGTCAGGAGCTCTTTGATGGAAACCGGTACCTGAGCTTTGCGCAGGGTGTAAAAGAAGTCTACGAGCATTTTTAATCCTGCTTAACGATTTTCGCGACGGGCCATAAAAGCTAATCGCTGTAGCATGTGAACGTCCTGCTCATTTTTCAGCAGGGCTCCATAAAGGGGAGGAATGGCTTCACTGCTATCCCTATTCTGCAGCAGGTCGACAGGAATGTTATCGGCTAGTAGTAGTTTCAGCCAGTCGATCAGCTCAGAGGTGGAAGGTTTCTTTTTCAGGCCGTTAATATCCCTAACCTGAAAAAATATCTCTAACGCTTCGTTAACCAGGTTTTTCTGGATATCCGGGAAGTGGACATCCACGATCTGTTTCATGGTTTCAGCACTGGGGAAGTTTATATAATGGAAGAAGCAGCGGCGAAGGAAAGCGTCTGGCAGCTCTTTTTCATTGTTACTGGTAATGATAATAATCGGTCGGTGTTTCGCGATTACTCGCTCGCCGGTTTCGTAGACGCTAAATTCCATCTTATCCAGTTCAACCAGTAGATCGTTCGGAAATTCGATATCTGCTTTATCAATTTCGTCGATAAGTAAGACTACCTGCTCATCTGCGTCGAAGGCTTCCCATAGCATCCCTTTGCGGATGTAGTTGGCAATATCATGGACTCTGTCATCACCGAGTTGAGAGTCACGCAGGCGGGATACCGCATCGTATTCATACAGGCCTTGCTGGGCTTTCGTGGTCGACTTTACATGCCAGCGTAAGAGTTTCTTGCCAAAGGCCGTGGCGACTTCTTCAGCCAGCATTGTTTTACCGGTACCCGGTTCGCCTTTGATCAGCAGGGGGCGTTGCAGGGTGGCTGCAGCGTTGACTGCCATTCGCAAATCATCAGTGGCGACGTAGCGCTCGGTACCTTCAAACTTCATCTGACAAACCTCTGGAGAAACAGTTAACAAAGAGGCCTATCTTAGCAGAAAAGAGCGATTGAAATAGGGTTAAGAAATTGACCGAATCGGACATTATTTGGCCGGTATGACCTTTATGGAAGATGGGTCTCCAGGTCGCTCTTGTGAACTAGTGTCATGGCGATGAGTACTAGAAAAAAACCGGGTAGCAGCTGCCATTGAAAGCTTCCGGTGCCGGTAACCATATTTAGTGATACAACAAAAATTGGTGTGAGGAAGCTATAGGATGCAACCTGTGTCGGTCCTAGTTTCAGAGTACCAAATTGTAATAGAAAGAAGGTGATTAGGGTGGTGAAAAGGGCTAGGTATGCAACGCCAGCATAGGTCCCGATACTGACATCGTTCCACTTCTGCATTTCGAGTGCTGGCAGGGCCAGAATCAGAAGCCAGATACTGCCAATACAGATCACCCAAAAGGTCATCACTTCCATAGGCTCGCCAGAGTAAAACTTCTTGATCAGGGGGTTATAGGCAGCCATAAACAGACAGCCGATCATAAACAGGGCATCGCCATAATTTAGCTTTAACTCAAGTAATCCTTCTAGATCCCCGTGAAAGATAATCCATAGCGCGCCCAATGAGCCTAACAGCAGGCCTAATGCGCGACGCTTACCGGTTTTTTCCTGATTGATTAACAGTACATAAAGGGCGGTGATGGCTGGTACGGTGGTATAGATAGCGCTGGTGTTGAGAGCGCTGGTGTACCTTAGCCCTTCAAACATGCACCAGAAAAAAACGACTAAAGGAATGCTGAGCAGCGTGTAGACCAGGAGTTGCTTCTGGCCTGGAAGGTGAAACCCATTCTTAATAAATACATAGGGTGCGAAGCATAGTGCTGCGAGTAAAAAACGAATAAACACCAGTAATTCTGGCGGTAAATCAGAGGTAATCATCTTACCAATTGGGAATGAGCTGGCAACAAGCACGACCATCAGCAGCATCAGCGTATGAACCAGGGTATTTGAGGGGATGGCAATATTCATTAGTCTTTCTCAGTTGAATTAATCTGTTATTAAACAGTGTGTCTTTTTCCAGGGCTAAGGGTGTAGGGCTAAGGTTGTAGGGGTAATGCTATGGAAATAAGCTTATCCTGTTTCTAAATGATTGATAATCTATGAAATATGATATTCACTGTTGAGTAAAAGTTTACAAATGGGTGATCTGGTGTTGAGTATGAGTAGCGTATATGGATAGTTTTGGTGCAATTCCCGTATTTGTTGCAGTGGTTGAATCCGGTGGGTTTTCCCCGGCTGCCCGCTTTCTGGGTATATCTAAATCAGCCGTCAGTAAGCGGATAACCCAGCTAGAGCAGCAGTTGGGCGTCAAATTGTTGCACCGGACTACCCGTAAGCTAAGTTTGACTGAAGCTGGCGAGCATTATTTTGAGCATGCGGTAATGGCGAATCGGGCCGCTAAGGATGCGGAAGATGCAGTGGCTCAACTACAGGGTGAGCCCCAGGGACGGTTGCGTATAAACGCCGCGATGTCATTCGGTCGTCTGCATGTGGTGCCAATGATTCCGGCGTTCTTAAAACGCTACCCTAAGGTCAGCATTGATCTCGAGCTTGATGATAAAACGGTCGATATGGTTCAGGGAGGGGTTGATATCGCCATTCGGGGTGGTGCGATGATTGATTCAACTCTGGTTGCCCGAAAATTAGTGTCGTTACGTAGTGTTTTATGTGTATCGCAACCTTATCTACATCAGTTTGGCAGGCCGAAGCAACTGGATGACCTGTTGCAGCATAACTGTCTTTCTTTTCGTTACTCTAATGATGCTAAGGGTTGGAGTTTTAGCCAGGATGGCCGGACTCAAATGATTGCGGTATCAGGTAATTATCAGGCGAATAACAGTGAAGCGTTGCTGGATGCCGTGTTACAAGGGGTGGGTATATCGCGTCTGCCTACCTTTGTGGTGGGGCCTTATCTTCGGTCGGGTCAGTTAATCCAGCTGTTTCCTGAATATCAGATGCCAATGCAAGATATCAGTGCGGTAATGATAGAGCGACAGTATATGCCGGCAAAGGTCAGAGCGTTTCTTGATTTTACTATTGAGTATCTTGGTAGTGATACCCCTTACTGGGAGCAGGGTATCGATATGTAAATTGCTCTATTGTTGAGTTTAAGTTAACAGTGTTTTTGTTTATGTGGTGATTATCATTTATTAGTAAACTGTTTAATCTGTACATCCTGGTTTGGTTGAAACGGCGAGCGGATACTCAATTCGAAAGTATTCTGAGCGCGTTTAAACTATTTTCAATAGATGACAAGTTAAGGGTTTATTATGGAACTGTTTACTGCAATAGAAACGCGCCGCGCGGTGAAGCATTACTCTCCCACCGAGGCGGTTAGCGAAGCCGACTTTGAACGTATTATGGAAGCGGTGTTACTTTCTCCCACCTCTTACAATATTCAACATTGGCGGTTTGTCAGAGTCGTTGATGCTCAAATTCGTGCTCAAATCCAAGAGGCTGCCTGGGGGCAGGCTCAGGTGACAGAAGCGGCTGAATTGATTGTCTTATGTGCTGATACTCAGGCATGGTTTGTTAATCCGCAGCGTTACTGGGCTAATGCTCGGCACGATGTTCAGGAGGTGATGTTGCCGATGCTGGAGTCTTTTTATCAGGGCAAGGAACAATTGCAACGCGATGAAGCGATACGTTCCAGTGGGATGGCCGCACAAACCATGATGCTTGCCGCGAAAGGGTTGGGTTATGATACCTGCCCTATGATTGGTTTTAATACCGAGCGGGTTGCTGAGATTATTAATCTGCCTTCAGGGCATGTTATCAGTATGATCATTACCTTGGGAAAGGCTGCTAAGCCTGCAAATCAAAGGGCAGGCCAGTTGCCGCTTGCTGAAGTGCTGGTAGAAAATAGTTTTTGAAGATAGGTGTTCAGTAACGATAGGGTGGCAAAGCCTACAGGGGGTTGTATAAAGCGGCGTAAATAGCAAAGCCAATCCAGCTTAAGAGTAGCAATAACCAGCTAAGCCTGTTTTGCTGACCGGGTTGTTCTGCCGGCATCACTGGAGCAGTGTTAATTTCAGATGTTTTTTGAATCTGCTGCAATTTTCGCTTTTGCTTATCAAGCTCGCGAGACTTTTCTTTGTGGCGTTTTTTGTATTCCTCAATCCCTTTCTGAATCCCCTGAGCGATTAGCTTCGTTTGTTCTTTTGATTGTCCGGGCCGTTGGGTTGCCCGGGCAACCTGTAACGCTTCTGTCACTACCTGTTCAGATACTTTTTGCTTCTTAGCCATAGTCACTCCCCCAGTTTGAACTGTATTATCTCACGTTAAGTAACGGTAATGATTGAAAAACAGAAAAGGATTTTCAGATGGCGGCTTCAAACCTTCTGGCATTATTTGATGATATAGCGACTTTGTTGGACGATGTCGCCGGTATGACGAAAGTCGCTGCCCGTAAAACCGCAGGGGTGTTGGGCGATGATCTGGCGTTGAATGCGGAGCAAGTGTCCGGTGTTCGTGCCGATCGTGAGTTGCCAGTTGTCTGGGCGGTAGCTAAGGGCTCGCTGGTGAATAAAGTGATACTGGTGCCGGGTGCGTTGGCGATCAGTTACTTTATTCCCTGGTTGATTATTCCGCTGCTGATGGTGGGAGGTTTGTTTCTTTGTTTTGAAGGGTTTGAAAAGGTTTTTCATACCTTTTTTCATTCGGCGGAAGAGGATGAGGCTCATAAAGCTGAGCTGAAGAAAGCGGTGGAAGACAGCTCGGTCGATCTCGTGGCATTTGAGAACCGAAAAATTAAAGGCGCAGTGCGCACCGACTTTATACTCTCCGCCGAGATAATTGTATTAACTCTGGGCACAGTGGCGGGTGCGTCATTGGTAACGCAGCTAGGGGTACTGGTGGGTATCTCATTAATAGTGACTGTTGGTGTTTATGGTTTAGTGGCAGGCATTGTAAAGCTGGATGATCTGGGGCTTTATCTGGTGCGTAAGCCTGATGCGGCAAACGTTACTAAAACCATCGGTCGTGGCATTCTCAAAGCAGCTCCGATGCTGATGAAAGGTCTTTCAATATTAGGCACTATAGCTATGTTTATGGTCGGTGGTGGTATTTTGGTTCATGGCTTGCCGTTCCTGCATCACGTTATTGAACAGCTGAATACCGGGCTGAATGCCGTCGTTATGGTGTTTCTACCGGTGTTGCTGGAGGCGCTGGTTGGGATTGCCGCAGGCGGTGTTGTGTTTCTGGTGATTGGGTTGGGTAAGAGATTGTTAGGTAAAGAGGTAAAGGGGTAAAGAAGCTGAGGTGTGAATGTGGCATAAAAAAACCCGCCTAAGCGGGTTTTTTAAAAGCTAGCTAAATGATTATTTAGCAGCTTCGTAGGCCTTTTGAGACTCGATGATTGCTGCTTTAGCTGCATCTGCGCCTTCCCAGCCTTCAACTTTAACCCACTTACCCTCTTCCAGGCCTTTGTAGTTCTCGAAGAAGTGCTTGATACGTGCAAGTAGCAGTTCTGGCAGGTCGTTAACGTCCTGAACGTCTTTGTAAGCTTTGCTCAGCTTGTCGTGTGGTACTGCAACCAGCTTGGCATCTTCACCTGCTTCGTCGGTCATATTCAATACGCCAACTGGACGGCAGCGGATCACAGAACCAGGAACGACTGGGTAAGGTGTTACAACCAGTACGTCCAGAGCGTCGCCGTCGTCAGCCAGAGTGTTGTTGATGTAACCGTAGTTGGCAGGGTAGAACATAGGAGCTGCCATGAAGCGGTCAACGAAGATTGCATCAGAATCTTTGTCGATCTCATATTTAACCGGATCACTGTCCGCTGGAATCTCGATGATTACATTGATGTCGTTTGGCAGATCATTGCCAGCAGGGACTTTTTCAAAGCTCATGTATCGCCTTCCTGTTTAAAGTATAGAAATCTGTTTTGAATCCAAAGGCCGCATTATATACAGCCTTTGGTTATAATTTGAATACGACTTAAAGAGCATAAAACGCTATAGATATTAATCTTTAGCGTGATACTTCATCATGGTTTCTACTTCACCTGTAGAGCCAAGGCCGACAGCGACTCGTTGATGAATTTTGGTCGGTTCGACATCCATGATGTTGTCGTAGCAGGTTGTACTAAGACCGCCAGCTTGCTCAATGAGGAAGCTCATTGGGTTGCCCTCATACATAAGGCGCAGTTTGCCAGGCTTGCTAATGTCGCGATTGTCCCACGGATATAAAAAGATACCGCCCCGGGTCAGGATGCGATGCACCTCTGCCACCATTGAAGCAACCCAGCGCATATTATAGCGTTTGCCCAGTGGGCCTTCTTCGCCTTGTAACAGATCAGCTACATAAGCTTGCATTTCTGGTTCCCAGAAACGCTGGTTAGACATGTTAATACCAAATTCCTGAGTCTGTTCCGGAATCTGTACATTCTCTTCGGTAAGAATGAAGTCACCGCCGTGGCTCAGGGTGAACATGTTCACGCCGTTGCCGGTAGTCATTACCAGGACTGCGCAAGGGCCATAGAGTACGTAGCCAGATGCTATCTGCTTGCGACCATTCTGCATATAAGCCGCTTCGTCACCACCGTCTATGCCTTCAGGTTTGCTCAGGATAGAGAAAATAGTACCGACGGATACGTTTACATCGATGTTAGATGATCCGTCAAGGGGATCAAATGTAACCAGATACTTACCCTCTGGATTACCACCGACCGGGAAATCTTCCTCTTCGGAAGCGATGCCCGCTACAGTTGGGTTATCCAGTAATATTGCTTTGAGGATATCGTTAGATATCACGTCCAGCTTTTTCTGGGTTTCCCCTTGAACATTGACGCCCTCTGCAGTGCCTAAAACGCCAGCAAGTGCGCCTTCACGCAGTTTGATGGCGATCTCTTTGCAGGACAGCATCAGACTGTCAATCAGGTCAATAAGATCATCGGGAGTTTCGTGGTGCTTGAGATACTGGTTCAGCAGTAACATGTGGCCAAAAACCTGTAGGTTTGGGAGGTTTAAAAGTAGCAGTGATTTTACGCTTAATTCAGAGGTAATTACACAGTCGAACTGTCAAAATTGTGTAAAAAAATTGTAATTATCACGATTGCCCTTATTCATGGTTCCGGTTAATGCTCACATCGTCCAGGTGGACGAGAGAATAAGGGCGTCACAAAGAGCATTACAGACGCTGGTTAACTGTTATTATAGCGACTGATTTTAAGCCTCAGAAAACGATTTGGAGAACCCGTCTGTGCATGTTCATATACTGGGAATTTGTGGCACCTTTATGGGGAGTCTTGCGGTACTGGCGAAGGAGTTGGGCCATCAGGTGAGCGGCTCTGATGCTAATGTTTATCCTCCGATGAGTACGCAGCTTGAACAGCAAGGGATTAGTCTGATCGAAGGTTATGATCCCTCACAACTTGATCCGGCACCGGATATTATTATTGTGGGGAATGCAATGAGCCGTGGTAACCCCTGTGTGGAGGCGATGCTGGAACGAGGGTTGCCTTATACCTCTGGCCCGCAATGGCTGTCGGAAAATCTACTACGGGATAAATGGGTGCTGGCAGTGGCAGGTACTCATGGCAAAACAACAACCGCAACAATGCTGGCCTGGCTGCTCGACAATGCCAATATGGAACCAGGCTTTCTTATTGGCGGCGTACCGAAAAATTTTGATCTATCCGCCCGGGTGGGTGAAAGCCCGTTTTTTGTTATTGAGGCAGATGAATATGACACCGCTTTTTTTGATAAGCGGTCAAAGTTTGTTCACTATCATCCTCGTACACTGATTCTGAATAACCTTGAATTTGATCACGCTGATATTTTCGATGATCTGGCAGCTATTCAGCGTCAGTTCCATCATGTTGTCAGAGTAGTGCCGGCAAATGGTCAGGTTATTATGCCTGCCGGCGTTACAGCGATTGATCAGGTGATCGAGCAGGGGTGTTGGACACCGGTAGTGAAAACCTGTGTTGGTAAAGCAGCTGAGCTGGATGATGATGCTGAGTGGCAGGCGCGACTGTTAAAGGATGATGGATCTGAATTCGAAGTGCTGCATCGGGGTGAGGTTGTTGGGATAGTACGCTGGGGTATGACGGGCTTACATTCGGTAAATAACGGATTAATGGCGCTGGTGGCTGCCCGCAATGTCGGGGTGCAAATTGCTCATGGTATTGAGGGCTTGTGCAATTTTGGTGGCGTAAAGCGGCGTATGGAACTGATCGGTGAGGTCGCAGGTATTCGGGTATATGACGATTTTGCTCACCATCCGACAGCGATAGAAACCACCTTGCAGGGGATTCGTGCACAAGTAGATGATGAAACTGTCCTGGCCGTGATTGAGCCTCGTTCAAACACGATGCGAATGGGGATGCATCGACAAAATCTTGCGCGGTCAGCGAGTCGTGCTGATAAAGTATATTGGTATCAACCGGCAGGGCTTGAGTGGTCGTTGCAGGATGTTGTTGATAGTTGCGATAACCCGGCGGTATTAGCGCGTGATACGCATGAGCTTATTCAAAATCTGGTTGCTGAAGTGAAGCCGGGCAGCCATATTGTTATTATGAGTAATGGCGGGTTTGAGGGTATTCACCTTCGTCTGCTCGAAGCTTTGCAGCAGAAATTTGGTAGTTAATGGAGTTGAGCGTGGCAGATTCTTTTAAAGACAGAGTAACTCTGGCAATTACTGGGGCGTCCGGTGTTCAGTATGGATTACGTCTGTTGGAGTGCCTGGTAGCAGCCGAGTGCCAGGTATTGGTTATGATATCCAGAGCTGCACAGGTAGTTATCGCTACCGAAACTGATGAGGGGGTTCCAGGTGCTGCTAAAGAGCAGGAGGCGTGGCTGACTGAACGATTCTCAGCGGCAGCGGGGCAGATACGAGTCTTTGGCCGGGAGCAGTGGATGGCCCCGGTTGCATCGGGTTCAGGTGCGCCGAGTAAAATGGTGGTATGCCCCTGTTCAACCAGCACGCTATCATCCATTGCTAATGGTGCCAGTAATAATCTGATCGAACGGGCAGCGGATGTCGCTCTTAAAGAACGTCGACAACTCATTGTTGTGCCCCGCGAAGCGCCCTATTCAGAGATTCATCTGGAACATATGTTGAAGCTGACACGGATGGGCACGGTGGTGATTCCCGCGAGTCCTGGGTTTTATAACCGGCCTCAAACGGTTGAAGATATGATCGATTTTGTCGTCGCGCGGATTTTGAATCAGTTACAGATTGAGCAGAATCTGATGCCGCGCTGGGGTGAAGATAGCCTTTCCTGAGTATTGCGCTTAAAATGCAGCGCTTTGGCGTACTGTGCTGAACAAACCTGCTTACTTTGACTAACCGGATTAAAAAAATGGCCAAAATTCTTGCCCTGGATACATCAACGGATGCCTGTTCAGTGGCGTTGTCTATCGATGGTGAAATTCAGGAAGATTTCCGAATAATTCCTCGCCAGCATACCCGTGAATTATTACCAATGGTGGATGAGATGCTGTCGGTTGCCGGGCTCAGAGTGAAACAGCTGGATGCGATTGCCTTTGGACGTGGGCCGGGCTCCTTTGCCGGTATTCGTATCGCCACGGGTGCTGCGCAAGGGCTGGCGTATGCAGCAAATCTACCGGTTTTACCCATATCAACATTGGCGGCTATCGCACTGAAAGCAGCTCGGGAATATAAAGTAGACCGGGTTATGAGTACGCTGGATGCGCGTATGAATGAACTCTATTGCTGTGCTTACGAGATGCAGGGGGGGGTACCTGTAGCGGTGGCTAAAGAAATCGTCAGTGCGCCGGAAAATATTGTATTACCCGAAGGTGATGACTGGTTTGCTGCAGGTAGAGGTTGGATTTATCTTGATAGCATGTCGGAACAGGTGCAGCAGAGAATAGATGCGCCTGTTATGGATATCTATCCGGCTGCCGGCATTATGGCAGAGCTGGCCCAGGAGGCTTTTGTTCGAGGAGAAGGCGTCTCGGCAGAATTAGCACAACCGGTTTATCTTCGTGATGAAATCTCCTGGAAGAAGATAAGTGAACAGAAAAAGAAAGGTCAGTGAGTAATTGTCGGAATAAGATAGCTCTGTGGCTCAGTCTTAAGCACCGATAACGTTATTAAATTAAGGGAAAACGAGAGGAACGGTAAAGCATGGATTGGTTTCAGGTTGTTTTCTTGGCTTTGCTGCAGGGACTGACAGAGTTTTTACCGGTATCCAGTTCGGCGCATTTGATATTGCCCTCACAGCTATTCGGCTGGACCGATCAGGGGTTAGCGTTTGATGTAGGAGTTCATATCGGCTCATTGACCGCCGTAATGATCTATTTTCGCCAAGATATCTGGCGCATGTTAGCTGCCTGGACAGGGAGTCTTGCCGGTCGGGGGCGGAGTACAGAGTCGGTGCTGGCCTGGTATGTAATACTGGCAACAATTCCCGCGGTAGTAGCTGGGTTTATGCTTAACTCCGCTATCGATCATTATGGGCGCAGTATGTTAGTCATTGCAGCTACGACGCTGATTTTTGGCGCGTTACTCTGGTGGGCAGATATCAGTCGGACCGAAGTGCGGCCTTTGGAAAAAATTACCCTTAAAGATGCGGTGATTATCGGGCTGGCACAGGCGGTTGCTTTGATTCCCGGGACCTCCCGGTCAGGTATTACGATTACCGCTGGGTTGATGCTGGGTTTAAATCGTCAATCAGCCGCGCGCTTTTCATTCCTGTTGTCTATTCCGGTTATTCTTGGGGCCGGTTTATTGAAAGGCTTGGAGTTGCTGGAAACCGGTACGGGTGATCAATGGACTATGATCATTAGCGGCACAGTGTTGGCTGCTTTCAGTGCCTACTGTTGTATCCATCTGTTTTTGAAATGGCTGGACCGGGTGGGCATGTTGCCATTTGTTATTTACCGTATGTTGTTGGGATTTGTCCTGCTGGCAGTATATTTTCTGGTTTAAACATTGATTGGCCTAAGGCTGGTTTTAAGGAATAATTTTGACTCAAGAATCCTCGCTTTCAATTTCCACTGATATAGCTGTCTGTTATGCCGATGAAGGCGGTATGGTGGATGCCCGGTCGTTGGCGCAACGACTGGGCCTGCCCTTGCTTGATCAATATGATCTTCGTGATCAACAGTTTCCTCAGCTGTTAATCTGTGAATCCGGAACCCGGCGATTGCAGCAAACAGGGCGAAAAGCGCCAGGCCCGGTGTTAGCTGACTTTGTTTCGGGTGCGGTAGCGCATCGGCGTAAATTTGGTGGTGGTAAAGGGCAGATGATTGCTAAAGCGGTCGGTATCAAAGGCGGTATTCGCCCTCGGGTGTCGGACGTTACTGCGGGGTTAGGGCGCGATAGTTTTGTTCTGGCTACGCTAGGTTGTGAGGTACAGATGGTGGAGCGCTCACCGATTATCCATGCGTTATTAGAAAGTGGTTTGCAGCAAGCACAGGAAGACCCTGAAGTGGCTGATATTGCTGCCCGGATGAGTCTGGTACATGCAGATAGTATCAGTTGGCTGTCCTGCCGACCGGATGAAGCTAAGCCGCCACAAGTGGTTTATGTTGATCCGATGTTTCCTCACACAGATAAGTCAGCGTTAGTGAAGAAAGAGATGCGCGTGTTTCGGGATGTAGTTGGTGATGATCGTGATTCAGCGGCGCTGCTTCAGGCTGCGCTTAACTTAGCGGAATACCGGGTAGTGGTGAAGCGTCCCCGTAAGGCTCCTGCTATCGAAGGACAGTCTCCGAGTTATCAGTTAAGCGGTAAATCCAGTCGTTATGATATCTATACTTTGAAAAGTCTTTCTCAGAGCCAGTGATTTAACGGTCTTATGCCCAAACGGTATGCTGAAGACTGCCTGCTCCGCTATTAATTAATAGTGAGGAGGAGGGGATTCTTCTTCAGGCGCGCTGATCTGATCAGGCGCTACTTGCTTTAATTGTTGGTGAAGAACCTTAACAATCCGTGAAAGGCGCTCAATTTCAACGCCTTGCTGGGCCATCTCTGCACTCATTTTGTCCAGTGTGTCTTCCTGAAAGGCGACCCGGGTTTCCAGATCTTCCAGTTGTTGTTGCTGATTCATAAAGCTGGTGTTTCCCACTATTGGTTGTGCTTAGTCAGTAAATTAGTCGTAATTATACCCTATTCAAGCGTTGGATTAGAGATTAAGTAGCTAAGCTATTGAAAAAAAACCTGAAAGTCGGTATATAGAATGGTCTGGGTTCTGTTTATCTAGAACTCTGTTTTTTTTAACAACATTAATCAATTAATTATAAGAGATATATATGAGTGTTAATCAACTTATACGCAGTGTAGTTGTCAGTGCACTTGCTACTGCAGTTATCCTTTTTCTTCAGGGATCGCTGGCAGGTGAAGGCGGGTTGCCAGTTTTTGATATTGGCGTTGTATTTGCGGTTGTACTGATTAGCTGTGTTATTTCAGGTTTGGGTAGCTCTAGCGTTGAAGAGGAGTCTGATGAAAATGATGATCGCGAATTGGGTACGGTAAAGTGGTTTAATGTTTCAAAAGGATTTGGCTTTATTACCCGTGAAAACGGCGATGATGTGTTTGTTCATTTCCGCAATATCCGAGGCCGGGGACATCGCTCTCTTACAGAGGGTCAGGGCGTTCGGTTTACAGTGAAAGAGAGTGATAAAGGTTTGCAGGCAGAAGATGTGTCTGTCGCACGTACCTGATCCTACTTTTCTTTCCTATGAAAAACGGGAGCTTTGGCTCCCGTTTTTTTATCTATGGGTTTGCAAAAATATTGTATTAGATCAGATCCAGATTAGAGCTGCGTCGTAGTAGCTCATCCAGGCTGCAGTAGCCCGCACAGACAGTGCTTAGTCCTTTAGGGGTTTCAAGTCCCAGATAGGGGTATCCCTGAATACCTTTATCCTGACAAAAGCTAAGATCTTCGAATAATATCTGAGCGGTTCGCTCGCCATGCATCTGTTTGGTGAAGCGTTTAGAATTCAAACCAATCTCTTCCGCCAGTTCTGTCAGGACAGAAAGATCTGAAGGGTTACGTGCTTCCCTGTAATAGGCTTGTTGAATCGCTTCTGCCATTAGCATGCCGCTGCCTGTTGAAATTAAATCTGCACTGATCACTGCGCGACAGGCGGGGTAAGTCGATCTGCGAGGCTGGCATTTGTGCCAGAAGTCATGGTTAAACAGAGTGTCAGTGCGTTCTTCAATATCATGCCAGGTTCGGGCAATCGCTTGTTGCAACTCATCCGGCATAGGCTTATCACTGTCCGGGGCTAGTCCGCCCATATAACAGAGTACTTTAACCCCGGGTTTTAGTCTGCTGATCAAGGTTCTTAAATGGGGTTGAAATGCATAACACCAGCTACACATCGGATCCATAACATAAATAAGTGCCATACACAGCTCCGCATAGAGGCCTCGTTATCTTTTAGTTATATCAGAAAAAACGTACTAATTGATTGAAAAGATTATTTATTAATTGCTTTTGTCGGATTCTGCCAGTAGTATCCCTGCCACGTTGATGCGGGGTGGAGCAGCCTGGTAGCTCGTCGGGCTCATAACCCGAAGGTCGTCAGTTCAAATCTGGCCCCCGCTACCAACGTAATAATTAAAGGTGTGTCGAAAGATATGCCTTTTTTCGTGTCTGAAATTTGAGGTGTTAAGAAGAAAGGCGTCGGGCTCAGCTCTTTATAAGGGCAGGAAGGTCGTTAGTTCAAATCTGGCTCCCGCTACCAACGTAATAATT
>JAIBCZ010000279.1 GCA_024679645.1 Amphritea sp. | reverse complement strand
CTGAGAAGAATAAAGGGCCACATAATATCACTGCTGTAGAATCGCTGCTTAAGTGTGACAGAAATATACAGATAACTGATAAATGAATATTTATTAATTGCAATCAGAAATGGACTATTTCAATCTGAATAGTGGGTTAGACGCTGTAGGGAGTAGAGATAATACAGCGTCAATTGAAATTGATAAAAATTACTCACTCACCTGCTATAAATTAAGGCAGGTGAAATGGATAAGTAACAAAGCCTGTTTTAGAATAGCCCCCTTAAACCCCGGCCAGAGCTCGCCATGAATCTGATTCTTCTTTTTGAAAGTGATTTTATCGCTTCTGACACGGTCATCATCAGTGATCGGCGTTTTCATCATATAAAACAGTTCCACCAACCCATTCAGGGTCAGCAACTTAAAGTGGGGATTCTCAATGGGGATATCGGCCGAGGAACCGTAGTCCGCCTTTCAGAGCAAAGTATTACACTGGAAGTCCAGCTGGATAGCAAAGCGCCCTCCGCCTTACCTCTAACGCTTTTATTGGCCCTGCCCCGACCTAAAATGCTTAAACGTACCCTACAGACAATAACCAGTATGGGCGTTAAGCAGATCTACCTTATTAACTCTTACAAGGTCGATAAAAGTTATTGGTCGACACCCGTTTTGCACGATCATAACCTCAGAGAGCAGTTGCTCCTTGGATTGGAGCAAGCAGGCGATACGCATCTACCTGAAGTGCACCTGCGCAAGCGATTTAAACCCTTCGTTGAAGATGAACTGCCTGAGTTAGCAGCTCAGTCACGGGCTTTAGTGGCTCACCCCTATAATGCTGCAGATTGCCCAGCCGCTGGCAATATTAAAACAACACTGGCGATCGGACCTGAAGGAGGATTTATCCCTTACGAGGTCGAAAAACTTCAAAACGCAGGTTTTTCAGCTATTCATATTGGCCCCCGTATACTAAGAGTTGAAAACGCCGTCCCCGTACTACTCGCCAGATTATTTCCAGTCTGAACCTCTGACAGCCAGAAAACACGCATACCACTTAGCCAGTGTTAAACGTCAGAATCGAAAAACAGTGACCCAGATCAAGTTAATTGAGAATCATACTCATTAGCGTTGACATTAAGTTAAATATAAATAAGAATAGTTCGCATTAGCAATAACAACCCATTACCACACGTCTTATTCGGGAACATTCACCATGCAGAACATCTTTAAGAAAATGGCGTTTATCGCCCTCCCACTGACAATAGCAGCAACCTCTGTTTCAGCTGGAGATGAAGTAAATATCTATTCATATCGTCAGCAGTTCCTGATTCAACCTATGCTGGAGGCTTTTACCGCTGAAACCGGCATCAAAGCCAATGTTGTTTTCGCCAAAAAAGGCTTAATAGAACGTCTGGAGCATGAAGGAAAAAACTCACCTGCTGATCTGTTACTAACTTCAGATATAAGCCCGTTATACTATGCTGTCTCTTCGGGTTTAACCCAGCCGGTACAGAGTGAGGTTTTGGAACAAAATATCCCTGCACAATTTCGTGACCCTGAAGACCAGTGGTTTGGCCTCACCACCCGTGCACGACTGATCTACGCATCTAAAGACCGCGTAGCCAAAGATGAAATCACCCGTTATGAAGATCTGGCCGATCCTAAGTGGCAAGGCCGAATTTGCACACGCAGTGGCAAGCATAGCTATAACCTGACACTGATTGGCTCAATGCTTGCCCACCAGGGTGAAGCTAAGACAGAACAATGGCTAAAAGATGTTAAAGCTAACCTGGCTCGCAAACCTCAAGGCAATGATCGCGCCCAGGTTAAAGCGGTGAAAGAGGGTGTCTGTGATCTGGCCTTAGGTAACTCATACTACTTCGGTAAGATGATCACTAACGAGAAACAGCCTGAGCAGAAAGAGTGGGCTAACGCTGTTAACCTGGTGTTCCCGAACCAGGGCGATCGTGGTACACATATGAGCATATCCGGCGCAGCCTTAACCAAGTATGCACCTAACAAGGCAAATGCTATTAAGCTGATGGAGTTCCTCAGTGAAGCTCAGTCTCAGGCGATGTATGCAGAGGCTAACTTCGAATTCCCTATACGCCCAGGCACACCGCGTTCAGCGTTGATTCAACAATACATGGGCGAGTTTAAGCAAGACAACGTTAGCCTGCAAAAAGTTGCACAACTTCGCAGCGATGCCGCAAAGCTTGTTGATAAAGTTGGTTTTGATAACTGATATAACCCGATAATTAGTCAGGCTTATATCGACTTTTTAAGCTCAAAACGGTAGTCTGCGCGCTACCGTTTTTTTGTTTACTCCCTCATCATAATTAAGGCAACAGATGCAGGCCGAACCCGTCAGTCATACAGCAGAACAACCCACCCCGTTAACATCCGGGCGTAGAGGCTACCTGTTTGGCTGGTATAGCTGTACCTGGACAACTGCCTTGATGATAGCGCTACCAGTACTGTCAATTTTCTATCTGGCCCTGTTTCCCGAAGAAAACATCTGGACTCATCTGGCTAGCACTGTCCTGCCGGTATACGTCACCACTACCCTACAGCTAATGTTAGGCGTGGGCGCACTTTCCATTGCCATCGGTGTCTGCGGTGCCTGGCTGGTAACAATGTGCCGCTTTCCCGGTCGGCGAATTTTTGAATGGGCGCTACTTTTACCTTTTGCTGTACCCGCCTATGTCATTGCCTATGT
>JAIBCZ010000174.1 GCA_024679645.1 Amphritea sp. | reverse complement strand
GCGTAAAGGTTTTGCGGATGCACGTCTGGCGACACTGCTGGGAGTGTCTGAGAAGCAGGTGCGTAAGCGCCGTCACGCAATGGATATTCGCCCGGTATACAAGCGCGTTGATACTTGTGCAGCTGAATTTTCTACTGACACAGCTTACATGTACTCCACCTATGAAGAAGAGTGTGAGTCTAAGCCATCGGGTCGTGAGAAAATAATGGTTATCGGCGGTGGCCCTAACCGTATCGGACAGGGTATTGAATTTGATTATTGCTGTGTACATGCAGCATTGGCCGCTCGTGAAGACGGCTTTGAAACCATCATGGTTAATTGTAACCCTGAAACTGTTTCAACGGATTACGATACCTCTGATCGACTCTATTTCGAGCCGATTACTCTGGAAGACGTGCTTGAGATCGTCCATGTCGAGCAACCTAAAGGTGTTATCGTACAATATGGTGGTCAGACGCCTCTGAAATTGGCGCTGGCGCTGGAGCAGGCTGGTGTGCCTATTATTGGTACTTCACCTGAAGCGATTGACCGTGCGGAAGATCGTGAGCAATTCCAGCAGATGCTGAAGCGTCTTGGTTTGAAACAACCTGAAAATGCTACCGTCCGTTCGCTGGAAGAAGCGATTATCGAAGCTGAAAAGCTGGGATATCCGCTAGTCGTTCGCCCGTCGTACGTGTTGGGTGGACGGGCGATGGAAATTGTGTATAAAGAATCTGAGCTGCGCCAGTACATGACGACCGCTGTGAAAGTGTCACACGATGCACCGGTACTGCTGGATCATTTCCTGAATGCAGCGATTGAAGTTGATATCGATGCAGTCTCCGATGGTGAAACGGTTGTTATTGGTGCCATCATGCAGCATATCGAGCAGGCGGGTGTGCATTCCGGTGATTCAGCATGTTCTTTCCCTCCATACAGTCTTGCAGAAGATCTGCAGAATGAGATGCGGGATATGGTGCGTAAAATGGCACTGGAGCTGGGCGTAGTGGGTCTGATGAATACTCAGCTGGCTTACCAGGACGGTGAGGTTTACGTTATTGAAGTTAATCCACGTGCTTCCCGTACGGTACCTTTTGTTTCTAAGTGTATCGGTGTTTCCCTGGCTAAGATTGGAGCCCAGGTGATGACGGGTAAAACGTTGCAGGAGATCGGGTTCACAGAAGAGATTGTGCCGACTCTCTACAATGTTAAAGAAGCGGTTTTCCCATTCAATAAATTCCAGGGTGTAGACCCTATTCTTTCACCTGAGATGAAATCGACCGGTGAAGTAATGGGTGTTGGTGAAACCTTTGGTGAAGCCTTTATGAAGGCGCAGATGGGTGCTGGTGAGAAAATGCCTGCGACGGGTAAGGCTTTCGTCTCAGTACGTGAAGTGGATAAGCACAACGTTTTGCCAGTTGCCCGTGACCTGGTCGGTCTTGGTTTTACACTGGTTGCGACTCGGGGTACTGCCGCTTTACTTGAAGCGGAAGGTCTTGAAGTCCAGGTGGTTAACAAGGTGATGGAAGGTCGTCCGAATATCGTTGATATGCTTAAGAACGATGAAATCGTCTATGTTATCAACACAACGGAAGGTCGTAAGGCGATTGCTGACTCAGCCGAAATCCGTCGCTCAGCTTTGCAGCATAAAGTACCGTACAGCACTACGCTGGCAGGTGCCGAAGCGATGACTAAGGCGATGCAGTATGGTGAAGAGAAAGTTGTTCGCCGTCTGCAAGATCTGCACTGAGGAATAAAGACTATGCAAAAGTTCCCAATGACTGTTCTGGGTGAAAAAACATTGCGCGAGGAGCTGGACGACCTTAAAACCGTCCAGCGTCCAGTCGTTATTGCATCCATTGCCGAAGCTCGCGAGCATGGCGATTTGAAAGAGAATGCTGAATATCATGCCGCTCGTGAGCAGCAGGGTTTTATCGAAGGCCGGATTCAGGAACTCGAAGGTAAGCTGGGTTCTGTTCAGGTGATCGATGTCACGCAGATTCCGCATACAGGAAAAGTTATTTTTGGTACCACTGTTGAGATTATTAACCTTGAAACTGATGCGACGGTTCGTTATCAGATTGTGGGTGATGATGAGGCGGATATTAAAAACGGCAAGATATCCATCAGTTCACCAATTGCCCGGGCCTTAATTGGCAAGGAAGAGGGTGATGTTGCTGTGGTGCAGACACCTAATGGTGGTGTCGAGTATGAGGTCGATCAGGTATTTCATATCTGACCCTGTTGGAATTTAAAAAAAACCGCCAATCGGCGGTTTTTTTGTTTGTGCTTTTGAGATGAATTAGCGAAGCAGATTGGACAGTTTAGGATCAGGGCTTTTCGCCGCACGATAAAACAGCGCGACGTTGCCTATTTCCTGAACAATAAGAGCTTCAACTATCTTAGCCATTTCAGTAATCAGTTGCTTCTTAGTATCGCGATCACCTACGGCGAATTTAACTTTGATTAGCTCGTGGTCTTCCAGTGCCCGGTCAGCTTCCAGTAGAATGTTTTCACTGAGGCCGTTTCCGGCAACGGTTATAATCGGATTCAGCTTGTGACCGATGGTCCGGAACTGCTTCTTTTGCGTAGAGGTTAAGCTCATACTAAAATACTTGCCTTTGAATAATATTGGAGCGGCAGATCCGCTCAGAATCATAATTGATAGATTTTACCTGAGTTGTGGTGCAGAAAGTAGGCATTACCTCAAATTTGAATGGGGTCATGGGTGGCAAGATCAAAAAGCAGCGGTCGTTGGCTGCAGGAACATTTCGACGATCAGTATGTCAGAAAAGCGAAAGAGCTGGGTTATCGCTCCCGTGCCAGCTTTAAGCTGCAGGAGCTAAACGAAAAAGATAAGTTGATACGTCCCGGCATGACGTTGGTGGATCTGGGGGCAGCGCCCGGTGGCTGGTCCCAGGTGGCGGCTGAGCTGGTTGGAGATGAGGGGCGTGTTGTCTCGTCGGATATTCTGGAAATGGACCCTTTGCCTGGTGTTCAGTTCATTCAGGGTGATTTCACTGAGGAGTCGGTACTGAATGAAATACTCGAAACATTGGGTAATGAACTGGCAGACCTTGTAATTTCTGATATGGCCCCCAATATGAGTGGTATGAATGCTGTTGATCAGCCGGCTGCTATGTATCTGGTTGAACTGGCGTTGGATATGGCTCGTCAGGTACTGCGTCCGGGGGGAGACTTTGTTGCTAAGGTGTTCCAGGGTGAAGGTTTTGATGAATATATGAACGATATGCGTAGTAGCTTTACTAAGGTGTATAGCCGTAAACCCGATTCGTCTCGGGCTCGTTCACGAGAGGTCTATCTTATTGGGCGAAATTTTCGCCCTTGATATAGTTATTATGGTTTAAGTAATGTACTTTTGTTTGTTTTCCAACGGACATTAATTTTGAGAGAACAGAGGGTTTTCCTTTGAACGATATGGCAAAAAATTTAGTACTGTGGCTGGTCATCGCGGCAGTGCTGTTGACCGTTTTTAATAACTTTAATAGCGAAAGCACCTCACAAACGCTCACTTATTCTGAGTTTATTAGTGCAGTAAAAGAGGATCAGGTTCGCCGGGTTGTTATAGAGGGTTACACCATTGAGGGTGAGCGTATAAACGGCGAGCACTTTGAAACAGTGCGCCCGGCGTTGCAAGATCCTAAGCTGGTTGATGATCTGTATAACCATAACGTTCAGATCGAGGGTAAGCAGCCTGAGAAGCAGAGCGTCTGGACACAGTTGCTGGTTGCCAGCTTCCCCATTCTGATTATTCTTGCCATCTTTATGTTCTTCATGCGCCAGATGCAGGGCGGTGGCGGAGGCAAAGGCGGGCCGATGTCATTCGGCAAGTCTAAAGCGCGTATGATGAGCGAGGATCAGATCAAAACCACCTTTGATGATGTCGCGGGTGTTGAGGAAGCAAAAGAAGAGGTTAAAGAACTGGTCGATTACCTCCGTGATCCTGGAAAGTTTCAGCGTCTGGGGGGGCATATTCCTCGTGGTGTGCTGATGTCAGGTAATCCGGGTACCGGTAAAACATTGCTAGCGAAAGCCATTGCCGGTGAAGCGAAGGTGCCTTTCTTTACAATCTCTGGTTCTGACTTTGTCGAGATGTTTGTGGGTGTTGGTGCTTCCCGTGTTCGTGACATGTTTGAGCAAGCAAAGAAAAATGCGCCTTGTATTATCTTTATCGATGAGATCGATGCCGTCGGCCGTCATCGTGGTGTAGGTATGGGTGGCGGTAATGATGAGCGTGAGCAAACGCTTAATCAGCTGTTAGTTGAGATGGATGGCTTTGAAGGGACAGAAGGGGTTATCGTGATTGCTGCAACTAACCGCCCTGATGTACTTGATCCGGCATTACTGCGTCCAGGACGTTTCGACCGTCAGGTGCATGTTGGTCTGCCTGATATTCGCGGCCGTGAAAAGATTCTTAAAGTGCATATGCGTAAGGTGCCGTTGGGCGATGACGTTAAGCCTGATCTTATTGCACGTGGCACGCCAGGTTTCTCCGGTGCAGATCTGGCGAACCTGGTAAACGAAGCAGCGCTCTTTGCGGCCCGTGCTAGTAAGCGTACAGTTGGTATGGAACAGTTTGAGCGGGCTAAAGATAAGATCATGATGGGCGCAGAGCGTAAGTCGATGGTTATGTCTTATGAAGAGCGTTTGAATACGGCGTACCATGAATCAGGTCATGCTATTGTTGGCCGCCTGATGCCAGAGCATGATCCGGTTTATAAAGTGTCTATTATTCCTCGCGGACGAGCATTGGGTGTGACGATGTTCCTGCCTGAAGAGGATCGATACAGTCATAGTCGTAAAATGCTTATCTCTAATATTTGTAGCCTCTATGGTGGCCGAATTGCCGAGGAGATGACGTTGGGTAAAGATGGCGTTACGACCGGAGCGTCTAATGATATCCAGCGGGCTACTAGTCTGGCACGTAATATGGTGGCGCGCTGGGGTTTATCTGAAGAGATGGGCCCGCTGTTGTACGATGATGAGGAACAGGATCCATTCAACCGTGGATATGGCCAGGGTGCTAAGCCTATGTCGGAAGAGATTCAGCGGAAGATTGATGCGGAAACCCGCAAGATTATCGATCAGTGTTACTCGAATGCAGCCCAGATGCTGGAAGATAACCGGGATATTCTGGAGACAATGACTCAG
>JAIBCZ010000007.1 GCA_024679645.1 Amphritea sp. | reverse complement strand
TGAAGTATTGAATAATAACTGATCAATTTACTCGGGATTAGAATAAGTGTATCCTGACAGCATAATGCGAGAGTAATTTTTACAGGAATTTTGATGAATATTACCATTACCGAATCAGCCGACAACTATCTGGCCGAACTGCTTGAAAAGCAGGATGTAGAGGGCATTGCTGTTCGGATGTTTGTAACTCAGCCGGGAACCGCTTATGCGGAGACGTGTCTGGCTTATTGCCGTCCTGATGAAGTAGTTGAAGACGATGCAGTGATGCAGAAAGAGAAGGTGAAGTTTTTCTTTGAAAAAAATAGTTTGCCCTATCTTGAAGAAGCGACTGTTGATTTTGCGACCGATCGCATGGGTGGACAGCTAACGATCAAGGCGCCTAACGCCAAGGTACCTAAGGTATCGGACGATAGCCCGATGGATGAGCAAATTAATTACATTCTCTATTCCGATATTAACCCAGGGCTGTCGTCTCACGGTGGTGAGGTCAAGCTGGTTGAGCTGGTGGAAGAGGAAGCTGGTCATATAGCTGTATTGCAGTTTGGCGGAGGCTGTCAGGGTTGCAGTGCTGTCGATATGACACTGAAGGATGGAGTTGAGAAAACTTTGGTAGAGCGTATACAAGGGCTGGCAGGTGTGCGTGATGTCACCGATCATTCCGTACGGGAAAATGCTTACTACAAGTAATGGTTGATTGGTTTGTTAAGCCCGGCTTTGTCCGGGCTTTTTTGACTGTGATAAATGTCAGTATTTTGGGGATGTTTTAAAATCACAAGTGTTAATCCACCATTTTAGTACGTTGTTCCCCGGGCAATGACCTGATATAAGCTCAGCAAGGCTCTGTTAAGACAGGCTCTGTCAGTATGATCACTTAAACTGATGCTTTAACTGATCGTTATTGTTACTTTTTTATGTGACTTTTAGCTGGGTGTGGTTGTTTTTTTTGGCACCAGCCCCATCTATCAGTTAAAGCGATTTACCGCACAAGTCTGTATCTGCAGTATTCTGCAGTTTCTTCCGAATAAGGAGTAAGGTCCGTTATGGCACCACTCGAGAATGAAAAAGTGATCACTTCCAGTACATTGCCGGTTTTACCACTGCGCGATGTGGTTATCTATCCACATATGGTGATTCCACTTTTTGTTGGCCGTGAAAAATCGATTCAGGCACTGGAAGCAGCAATGCTTCAGGATAAAGAGATCCTTCTGATAGCTCAGAAAAATGCGTCTGACGATGAACCTGTAGGAGATGACCTGTTCTCCATTGGTACTGTTGCCAGTATTTTACAGATGCTTAAACTGCCTGATGGTACTGTTAAAGTACTGGTTGAAGGCGATTATCGCGCACATATCGATACCTTGCATGAAACTGAAGAGTTTTTTACTGCAGACATCTCTGCTTTGGCGATTGATGAGGTGACGGAGGGTGAGTCAGAGATCTATAAGCGTACGGCGCTGGATCAGTTTGAACGCTTTGTCCAGGTAAACAAAAAGATTCCTGCTGAGGTGCTGACCTCGCTGGGCTCAATTGATGAGATTGGCCGTCTGGCCGATACTATTGCGGCGCATATGTCGCTCAAGCTCGATGAAAAACAGAAAATTCTGGAAATGCTGGATGACAAGCAACGTCTGGAACATCTGATGGCGTTGATGGAGTCAGAGATCGACCTGGTTGAAGTTGAAAAGCGGATTCGTGGCCGGGTTAAAAAGCAGATGGAGAAAAGCCAGCGTGAGTACTATCTGAATGAGCAGATGAAAGCGATTCAGAAAGAGCTGGGCGATCTGGATGAAAATGGTACAACGGACATCGAAGAGCTGAAGAAGCGCATTGATGAAGCCGGTATGCCGCAGGAAGCATTAGATAAAACCCTGAATGAATACAATAAGCTGAAAATGATGTCTCCGATGTCAGCAGAAGCGGCTGTTGTGCGGGGTTATATCGACTGGATGTTGCAAGTTCCATGGTCTAAACGTTCTAAAGTACGTCATGATATGAACCGTGCTGAAGCGATCCTCAATGAGGACCATTACGGTCTGGAAGAGGTTAAAGATCGTATTCTTGAGTATTTAGCTGTACAGAAGCGGGTGCGTAAACTTAAAGGACCTATCCTTTGTCTGGTGGGGCCTCCGGGTGTTGGTAAAACGTCTTTGGGGCAGTCTATTGCGCGGGCAACTAACCGTAAATACGTACGTATGGCGTTGGGTGGTGTCAGAGATGAAGCGGAGATTCGCGGCCATCGACGTACCTATATCGGCTCTATGCCGGGTAAGCTGATTCAGAAGATGTCCAAAGTTGGGGTTAAAAACCCACTATTCCTGCTGGATGAAATTGACAAGATGGGCATGGATCAGCGTGGAGACCCTGCGTCTGCACTCTTAGAAGTGCTGGATCCAGAACAAAACGGAACTTTCAATGATCACTATCTGGAGGTTGATTTTGATCTGTCAGATGTGATGTTCGTCTGTACTTCAAACTCGATGGATATTCCGGGGCCGTTGCTGGATCGAATGGAGATCATTCGTATCCCGGGCTATACCGAGGATGAAAAGCTTAATATCGCACGGAAGTACCTGATTCCTAAACAGATTAAGACCAATGGCCTGAAAAAGAATGAGCTGACAATTGAAGATGAAGCGGTAACGGATCTGATTCGTTATTACACCCGTGAAGCAGGGGTGCGTGGACTGGAGCGTGAGATCGCGAAAATTTGCCGTAAAGTGATTAAAGAGATCGCTCTGAGTGGCGATAAAAACGCGTCTGTTATAGCCAATAGTAAGAACCTTGAACACTACTCCGGCGTACATAAATGTAGTTTTGGGATGGCTGAAGAACAGGACCGTATCGGTCATGTGACCGGCCTGGCCTGGACGTCCGTGGGCGGTGATATTCTAACCATTGAATCTGCCGTAGTGCCGGGTAAAGGTCGTCAGGTTCGTACTGGTTCGCTTGGCGATGTGATGCAGGAATCAATTCAGGCGGCATTGACGGTTGTAAGAAGTCGTTCTGAGTCTCTGGGTATTAACCCTGATTTCCACGAAGAAAGTGACATTCATATCCATGTACCTGAAGGTGCAACGCCAAAAGATGGCCCAAGTGCTGGTATTGGGATGTGTACTGCATTAGTATCTGTGCTCACCAATATTCCGGTTCGCTCTGATGTGGCGATGACTGGTGAAATCACCTTGCGGGGACAGGTTTTACCGATTGGGGGACTGAAAGAGAAGCTTCTGGCAGCTCACCGGGGTGGGATTAAAACGGTTATTATTCCGGATGAAAATAAACGTGATTTGAAAGAAATTCCTGACAACATCAAAGCCGATTTGAAAATTTGCCCGGTTAAGTGGATTGATGAAGTCTTGCAAATTGCGTTGAAATATAGTCCAGAACCGCTCACAGAAGAACAAAAAGCAAACTTTTCTGAAAAGAAAAAGCAAGCAAAAAGTGAGCAAGGGCAAATAAAACCGCATTAATACAAAATAGTGACAAATCAGGCTGTAAGCCGCTTGACAGCTGATTTGCAGGCTTGGTATAAATTGTCCGGACTACTTGCTGGGCATGGGCACAGAACATATATAAAAATGATTCATATAAGGGGAACAATGTGAATAAATCTGAACTGATCGACGCAATTGCAGCTTCTGCTGACATTCCAAAGGCTGCTGCAGGCCGCGCACTGGACGCTACTTTAGAGTCTATTTCTGGCGCTCTTCAAAGTGGTGACTCTGTTGCACTGGTAGGTTTTGGTACTTTTGGTGTTAAAGAGCGTGCTGCGCGTACAGGTCGTAACCCTCAGACTGGGCAGCCAATTCAGATCGCTGCGGCGACTCTGCCTACTTTCAAGCCTGGTAAGGCTCTGAAAGACTCTGTAAATAAGTAAGATTCGCTAGCGCCTGATCCGTAAGGATCGCTGGCACCTGGAGCGGTAGTTCAGTTGGTTAGAATACCTGCCTGTCACGCAGGGGGTCGCGGGTTCGAGTCCCGTCCGTTCCGCCAAATGTGAGATCTACTGATTAGTCAGCTGGAACTCAGGGAAGCGATTAGTGCTTATACTGCGTCGTATTGCCAAACATATAAAAGGCGCATCCTGACTGGGGTGCGCTTTTTTTCTATTTGTACATTAGCTTAGAGGCCCAGAGGCAATATGCTTCAGAATATCCGAGATAACTCTAAAGGGATTGTTGCGAAGATCATTGTTGGTCTGATCGCTGTTACCTTTGCACTGTTCGGGGTTGAATCCCTGGTCAGTCTGACGGGCGGTTCCAATGCGCCGGCGACTGTAAATGGCGTCGAAATAAGTGAACGAGATCTGCTTCAGGGCGCTGATCTGCAGCGTAGACAGCTATTAGCTCAGATGGGTGAAAATGCTGATCCGACATTGCTTGATGATAATCTGATTCGTAATGCAACGCTGGATAACCTGATTCAACAGGAAGTGCTGGTACAGTCTGCTATCAGCCAGGATATGGCGATTGCCGATCAGGCGCTGGACCAAATGATTATTAATACTCAGGACTTTCAGGTTGAAGGTGCCTTTAACCGTGATCAGTATGCCGCGGTTCTGCGTAATGCAGGCCTGACTCCTATGATGTACAAGGAACTGTTGCGCAAAGAGAGCCTGATAGGCTATGAGCGTTCCGGTTATCTGTTGTCTGGTTTCTCACTGGAGCAGGAAGCTGAGCATATCATCACTCTGGACCGTGAAACCCGTGATCTGGCTTATGTACAAGTGGCGCTGGATGATTACAAACAGGGTGTCTCTCTGACAGCTGAAGACCTGAGTGATTATTATGCTGATCATCAGTCAGAGTTTATGACGGATGAGCAGGTAGCAATCGAGTACTTGTTGATCAATAAAACAGATCTTTTGAAACAAGTGACTATAGATGATGCTGAATTACAATCGCAATTCGATCAGGTGCTGGCTTCATTTGAGTCTGCCGAACAGCGGACTGTATCGCATATTATGATTGAGGTTTCTGATCAGGTTGATGATGCTGCGGCACTGGCGAAAGCTGAGAAGCTTGCGGAGCGACTTGCTGCGGGTGAGGCTTTTGCAGCACTGGCAGAAGCTGAGTCTGATGACCCGGGTTCAGCGCCAATGGGCGGCGACCTGGGGGTTTACCAACAGGGGCTGTTGGATGGGCCTTTTGAGTCGGCTGTATATGCCCTCAAAGTCGGTGAGGTGTCAGAGCCTGTGCGTACCTCATTTGGTTATCACTTGATTACACTGACTGATTTAACTGCGTCTGAAACGCCGGTGTTTGATGCTGTGAAAGATCAGCTGATTGCTGAGCAAATGGATAATAAAGTTGAGCAACTGTATGTCGAGAAAGTAGGCCAGTTGACCGATCTGTCATTTTCTGCCGGTGATTTGCAAGAGCCAGCCGAAGAGCTGCAGCTGACCATAATCGAGGCTCCAGCCTTCGGAGCAACCGGCGGTAATGATGATATTACCTCTAATGCTCGTGTTATTAGAGCTGCGTTTAATGAAGAGTTGATCCGCGATGGTTTGAACAGTGATCCGATTGAGTTGGACTCCGGTCGTACTCTGGTGCTGCGGGTTAAAGAGCATATTCGTCCTCGACAGCTTAGCGAAGAGGAAGTCAGCGAGCAGATTACTGAAGTGCTGACGCTTGAAAAAGCCGGTGATGCACTTCAGTCATCGTTGCAAGCTGAGCTTGAGCAACTGAAGCAGGGTGGCGATCGTAATTCTGTAATGGGCTCTGAGTGGATCGTTGCAGAAGGCGTTAGCCGTGCAGATCGTAGTCAGCCGTTTGAAGTAATGAGCAGTGCCTTTAAGTTGCCGAAACCAGCAGGCAATGCATCTTATTCACTGATCACACTGGAGAGTGGAGCAAAAGCGATTATTGCCGTTACTGCCGTCAATACGCCAGATCTGTCTGAGATCACTGCAGACGAGCTTAAAGGGATGCGGGCTGTATTGGGTCAGCGTGCTGGTCAGTTTGATTACCAGGCAATGTCCGACGCACGTAAGAGTGCTGCTGAGATCGAAAAGCTCTGATAGAGGTTTTTAGATACAGGTTTTAATAAGAGGCTGCTTTCGCAGCCTTTTTTATGCCTGGAGTTATTGCAAATTATCAGTGTGCTTCAAGTGTCATTCAGAGCTTATTGTTACGGTTTACTGTTTAGGTGAGTTGGGTGGTAGTCATTATTTTCAGCCAGTAAGCGGCTGATAAAGCTGCCGACTTGCAGGTCGCTCATATGGCCAAAATGATGCAATCGTACCCGGCCCTGCTTATCCAGCATAATAAGCGTTGGTGTCCCCCTCATCTGATAGAGGGTCACCGTTTTTGGCATGGATCTGGATTCAGATGGCGTGTCTATCGCGACAGGAAAGCGGATCCCATACTCATCAATAAATACGCATAATGCCTCCTTTGTCATCACTTGATGGTGGCTGGCGATGTGTTGGGCAATGAAGATCTTGCTGTCATTAGTTCATCCCTAAGCTTTTTACTGAGAACGGTGCAGCAAGCGAACAATTTTAAGTCATTTGGCCAGTGTGACAGTTGCAGCCACAATATTAAGTCTGACATTGATGGTCATTTCTGCGGCTTGACGAAAGAGCCGTTGACTAAAATTGATATCGAACTTATTTGTCGCGAGCACGAGCCTTGCCGGTTCGTGGAGACTGAGTAGTCGCTTAGATAGAATCTTTCTTTATATACACGGCTGCGGATATTTTTTGTTACCTTCAAAATACCGTTTTAATACTTTGTTCATGGTTCATGGTTCATGGTTCATGCTCGTGCTCGTGCGTAGGATTTATGCGTCTCTACAAGTTGTGTGCTGGCGTCGATCAAGCGAATTAATTTAATACCTGAATCGTTTGATTGTATAAATGATCGGAAAAATAAACTTCTTGCCACAGGAGGTTGTTATGCAAACCGGGTCAATATGTTTAGCTTTACTTATACCATCTATGATTCTTCTTTCGGGGCGTCAGCATCACCACAGCCGTACAGTCGGAGGAAATAGTTTCGTTATTATCGGTGAGTCGATGACTAAAGTGGCGGAGGCGGCTCAGGAGCTGCAGTTAGCCATTAATCGTACACATTAACATTGGTTGCACGAAAGTGTCTGTAGCGGGCTATGGGGCGGCAGGAGAGGGGGTGTACATATTATAACCACAGGCTTTCCCTATGATGCTAATACGGGCGCGAAAATTCCGGTTGATCCGGCAGTCGTGCTGCCACCCCTTTCGTCCCCGCTACCTTAGTGTTCGAAGACGGGGTGTGGTTGCTTAACTGCTGGTAAAAGCAGCGCGCAGAAGTCGCTGGGTATAAGTTTGAGCCGGATGGTTGAAGATCTGAGTTGCATCGCCCTGTTCGATGATATCGCCATGCTGCATGACTAGCAGATCGTGACTCAGGGCTTTGACTACCGCGAGGTCATGGCTGATAAAGATATAGGTTAGCTGATAGCGCTGTTGTAACTCTCGTAGCAGATCGATGATCTGGGCCTGAACGGTTCTGTCTAA
This sequence comes from Amphritea sp., assembly GCA_024679645.1. GTDB lineage: Bacteria > Pseudomonadota > Gammaproteobacteria > Pseudomonadales > Balneatricaceae > Amphritea. Next base: position 21,240 of record JAIBCZ010000007.1, on the reverse strand, counting down.
CGCCGATGTGGGTTCATCGAGTATGATCAGTTCCGGTTTTAAAATAACGGCCCGGGCGATGGCGATGCGCTGTCGTTGCCCGCCTGAAAATTCATGGGGGTAACGGTGTCGGTCATCGGGATCCAGCCCGACTTCCCTGAGAACGTCGATGATCATTTGTTCCCGTTCGGTTGGTTCGCCGATGTGATGAATATCAAGACCTTCGCTGATACATTCAGCCACTGACATGCGTGGACTGAGGCTGCCGTACGGATCCTGGAATACAATCTGCATTTTACGTCGCAGGGGCTTGATGTCCTGTTGGTTAAGCCGGTCTATGTCCTTTCCGCCAAATTGAATGCCGCCTTCTGAGTTGATCAGCCGCAGAATGGCCAGACCGAGAGTTGTTTTTCCAGACCCACTTTCGCCTACGACACCCAGTGTCCGGCCTGGATGCAGGCGAATATTTGCAGGGTTAACCGCTTTTATATGGTCAACGGTGCGTTTGAGAAAGCCTTTTTTAATCGGGAACCATACTTTCAGGTTCTGGGTCTGCAATAGTGGCGAGTCGCATAAAGCGACAGGCTGTGGCTGCCCGGAGGGTTCAGCGTTGAGCAGCTTGAGGGTGTATGGGTGTTGTGGGCCGGCAAACAATTGCTCAGTGGCATTGCGTTCGACGATGCCGCCCTGATACATGACACAGACATCATCGCTGTAGCGGCGCACAATATTAAGATCATGGGTAATAAGCAGTACTGCCATGCCCATCTTTTGTTGCAGAGACTGCAGTAACTCAAGAATTTGCTCTTGAATGGTAACATCAAGTGCAGTTGTAGGCTCATCTGCAATCAGCAGTTCTGGATCATTGGCCAATGCCATAGCGATCATGACTCGCTGACGCTGTCCGCCTGAAAGTTCGTGAGGATAGCTCTTAAGGCGCTTTTCTGCATCTTTGATGCCGACCAGGTTCAGCAGCTCAATGGTTCGCTTGAGCGCTTGTTCTCCTGTCAGGCCTTTATGTAACAGCAACGTTTCGCCAATTTGTCTGGCGATATTATGCAGCGGGTTAAGGGAGGTCATCGGTTCCTGAAAAATCACGCTGATTCGGTCGCCACGCAGCGAACGCATTTCGGCTTCACTGTTCTGCAGCAGGTCCTTGCCCTTATAGAGGATCGTACCTTCAGGGTGACTCGCCTTAGGGTAGGGCAGAAGCTTAAGAATAGACATCGCTGTCACAGACTTACCTGATCCGGATTCGCCGACCAGGGCCATAATTTTACCTTTGTGGACCTCAAAGCTAACTTGCTTTACCGCATCTACGCACTGGCTGTTCTGCCCAAAGCGTACCGAGAGATTTCGAATGGAAAGAAGTGCATCAGTCATTCATTACTTTCCTTGGGTCAAATGCATCCCGTACTGCTTCACCGATAAATATCAGCAGCGTCAACATAATGGAAAGGGCGGCGAAAGCGGTCAGACCCAGCCAGGGGGCATGCAGGTTTGCTTTGCCCTGAGCGACCAGCTCACCCAGTGAAGCAGAGCCCGGTGGCAGACCGAAGCCGAGAAAATCAAGAGCCGTGAGAGTTACCAGTGAGCCATTAAAAATGAAGGGCATAAATGTCAGGGTGGCAACCATCGCATTGGGTAGTATGTGGCGGAACATGATCAATCGATTACTGAGGCCTAAGGCTCGCGCAGCGCGGACATATTCCAGATTACGTCCGCGCAGAAACTCTGCGCGCACCACATCAACCAGTTGCATCCAGGAGAACAGCAACATGATACCCAATAGCCACCAGAAATTGGGCTGGACAATACTGGCGAGGATTATCAGCAGGAAAAGCACCGGCATTCCAGACCAGATCTCAATAAAACGCTGAAAGAACAGATCAACTTTGCCGCCGTAAAAGCCTTGTACGGCGCCGGCAGCCACGCCGATTACTGAGCTTATCAGGGTCAGTGTGATGGCAAACAGTACAGACACCCTGAATCCATAAATGACTCGTGCCAGAACATCTCTCCCCTGGTCGTCGGTACCCAGAAAATTATCACCGCTGGGTGGAGAGGGGGCTGGGACAGGCAGATCCTGATTGATGGTGCGATAACTGAACTTGATAGGCGGCCAGAGTATCCAGCCCTGCTTATCGGTAATCAGCTCTTGAATATAGGGGTCTTTATAATCAGCGAAGGTATCAAATTCGCCGCCGAAGGCAAGTTCTGAATAATCTATGGCAACCGGGTAGTAGAAGTTATTTTCGTATCGAACTAACAGTGGCTTGTCATTTGCGATAAATTCGGCAAACAGGCTGAGCAGAAAGAGTACGAGAAATAGCCATAGCGACCAGTAGCCGCGACGGTTATTGCGAAAATTTTGTAATCTTCGCTGATTCATCGGACTCATCTGCTTCGAGGTGAACTGCTTTAACATGCTGTTCAGTTCTCCCTGCTTTCAAAGTCGATGCGAGGATCGACGGCAACATAGGTCAGATCGCTCACCAGTTTCAGTAGCAAGCCTATAAGCGTAAAGATATAGAGGGTGCCGAAAATCACCGGATAGTCTCGTTTAATAACGGCTTCGTAGCCCAGCAGACCGATGCCATCCAATGAAAAGATGACCTCAATCAGCATCGAGCCGGTAAAGAATATACCGATCAGGGCGGCAGGCATCCCCGCAATAATCAGCAGCATGGCGTTACGAAACACATGTCCATACAAGACCTGGCTTTCGGTTAAGCCTTTTGCTCTGGCAGTCACTACGTACTGTTTGTTTATCTCATCGAGAAAAGAGTTTTTTGTCAGCATGGAGAGTGTAGCGAAACTACCGATGACCGAGACCAGGACCGGTAGGGTGATATGCCAGAAGTAGTCTTTAATCTGGCCCCAGGTGCTCAGCTCATCGAAATTTGGCGAGGTCAGTCCTCGTAGCGGGAACCAGTCAAAATAGGTTCCGCCGGCAAAGACGACTATCAGTAAGATGGCAAACAGGAAGTTAGGTATAGCGTAGCCAATGATGATGATAGAGCTGGTCCAGACATCAAAGGGGGTGCCGTCACGTACCGCTTTTTTAATTCCTAGGGGAACAGCAATCAGATAAGTGATCAGGGTCGTCCAGAGGCCGAGGGAGATCGACACGGGTATTTTTTCGATAATCAGGTCGGTAACTTTTTTGCCGCTGAACAGACTTTCGCCAAAGTCGAATACCAGATAGTTCTTCAGCATCTGGATAAAACGTTCATGGGCGGGTTTATCAAAGCCGTACTGTTTCTCGATCTGCTTTACTAGTTGCGGGTCTAGTCCGCGTCCACCTCGGTAGCCGCTGCTATTGCTGTTGCTGCTATCCGCAGCGCTGCTCAGATCAGATTGAGATGAACCATCAAACCGGGCGGTGGCACTGGTATTCAAGCCCTGTAAATTAGCAATGGTCTGCTCTACAGGTCCGCCGGGGGCGGCCTGAATAATCAGGAAATTGATTGTCAGTATGCCCAGCAGGGTTGGAATGATCAGCAGCAGTCGCCGCAGGATATAAGCCGCCATTGGGGTTATTGCCCTGACTGTTCAGGTTTAACCCACCAGGTATCAAAGCCCAGTGAGTGAGTGGGGCGTATTGCGGGGAAGTCTAACTTATTCCAGTACGCTACCCGGTAACTGCTGGTATGAAACTGGGGGATGACATAATGGTTCCATTGCAATACCCGGTCCAGTGCACGGGTTCGCAAGACTAGCTGTTCCCGATCGGGTGCCTGAATAATTTGCTCGATCAAATAGTCGATTGCAGGGTTTTTGATACCGATCGTATTACGACTGCCGGGTTGGTCGGCGGTGGATGAATGCCAGTATTCCCGTTGCTCATTACCCGGTGAGCTGGACTGGCCAAACCCACTGACAATGACGTCAAAATCGAAACTTCGGATGCGATTGATGTACTGAGAGGCGTCGATGACACGCATAGTAGGCTTGATGCCCATGCGCTCAAGGTTGCGGCTGAACGGTGCTACGACACGTTCAAAAGCCGGTGATACCAGGAGAATCTCAAAGGTCATCTGTTGACCATCTTTATTTAATAGCAGGCCATTTTTAAGTTCCCAGCCTGCGCTTTTAAGCAAGCGAAGCGCGGTACGTAACTGACCACGGGTTTTGCCGTCGCCTTTGGTGGTGGGTGCCCGGTAGACTTTAGTAAAGACTTCCGGAGGCACCTGGTCTTTAACAGGCTCAAGAATGCTTAACTCTGCTTCGGAAGGTAGTTCGGTAGCGGCCATCTCTGAGTTGGAGAAAAAGCTATGGGTGCGGGTGTAGGCGTCAAAGAAGATGTTCTTGTTAGTCCACTCAAAATCAAAAGCATAGGCTAGAGCTGCACGTACCCGGCTGTCCGAGAAATAGGGTTTACGAGTGTTAAGGATAAAGGCCTGCATCCCGGTGGGGTTTTCATGGGCCAGGTTTTTGGTGAGGATCTTACCTTCATCAAATACCTTGCCGGTGTAACCTGTTGCCCAGCGCTTAGAAGAGTTCTCTTCACGAAAATCGTACTCTCCCCCCTTAAAAGCTTCGAGCGCGACGGTGCCGTCTTTGTAATAATCATAGCTGATAGTGTCGAAATTATAGCGCCCTTTGCTGACTGAGAGATGTTTGCCCCAGTAGCCGGGATTACGGCGGTAGCTGATTGTACGCCCGGCATCGAAACTATCAATCAGATAAGGGCCAGAGCCTAAAGGGACGTCTAAACCAGGTTTAGTGAAGTCGTGAGTTTCCCAGTAGTGTTTAGGCAGGATGCTTACTTCACCAACAATGAGGGCAAGTTCACGGTTTTCTGCCGAACTGAAACTGAACTTAACCTGGGTTGGGGATAGTGCTTCTATTGCTTCAATCTCACGATAGTAAGCCTGATAGAAGGGTGAGCCTTGCTCGCGGAGGAGCTTAAAGCTATATATTACGTCTTCGGCGGTAACCGGCTGGCCGTCACTGAAACGAGCTTTAGGGTTCAGGTTAAAGATGATCCAGCTACGGTCCTCAGCTACTTCCAGCGATTCAGCCAGCAGTCCGTAGAGCGAAAATGCTTCATCCTGAGCGCGGGTTAGCAGTGAGTCATAGATCAGGCCGATGCCATCTGCCGCTGCGCCTTTAATGATAAAAGGGTTAAAGCTGTCAAATGTGCCTATGGCCGCCTGAGTAACAGTACCGCCTTTCGGTGCTGTAGGGTTTACATAGTCAAAATGTTCAAATCCTGATGGATACTTAAGGTCTCCATGCATAGAGATGCCGTGTTGCGGTGTAGCGGCGTGTGCAGAGGGAGCGAGTGTGCAGATCAGAGTTGCAGATAACAGGCAGAGCGTTGATACCTGCTTAGATAACTGTTTGAAATTCATCCGTAATTATCCAGCCAGATTGATAACCTGTTAATTTATAACAGGGGGATTCGCTTATAGCTAGTTATATGAGTGCGGATTAGCGGTTTTGTTCAAATTCTGTGGCCCGTTCGGTAAGTTGCTGGTGCTGCAACTTACGCTTCACTTTCTCTGTTTTCATCTTCGCCAGTTGTTCATTCAGGTAGTGCAGCTTTTTCTGATTGCCTCCGGCCAGACCTTTTATCAAGTCCTGATCCATCCAGTTGGTAATTTTCCGGAACAACACAAATTTAAAGAGCAGGGCAGTGACGGTAGCGAAAATGATGATGCCAATACTGAGTGCGTCCATGAGTGTGCTCCGGTATAAACCTGGCTTATTTTGCCTTGGTTATGTCAACGTAAAGGGTGAGTTTCTGTCCAGGCTGCAAGTACTTACTGCTACCTAGTTTGTTCCAGCGTTTAATATCGTTGATTGAAACACTGAAACGGCCTGCGATGGTGTAGAGAGAATCGCCATTGCGCACAGAATAGCCAATACGGCGTATGAGTTGAGAATCGCTGCGACTTAAACCCTGATTGCTTGGTGATTGCCAGATAGTGAGAGTCTGCCCGACGCGTAGTGGGTCACCGGGTGCCATCTGATTCCATGAAGCGAGCTGCCGTACACCGATGTCATAGCGTTTTGCTATCTTCCAAAAGCTGTCACCGGATTTAACTTTGTAGTTGGTTTTGTTGCGGTTGCTCTGTGCCAGTTTGGTTTGCTTGCGACTAAAGCGCTGACTCTGGCTCAGCACGTAATCGCTGGACTGATGCTTAGCACTGGGTATCAGCAGGTGTTGTCCTGCGCGGATATTATTGCCCTGCAACTTATTGGCACTGCGAATCACCGCGCTGGTGGTTTTATACTGTCGGGCAATAGTGCTGACAGTGTCGCCGCTGCGGATTTTGTAGCGGGCCCAGTTAACGCGCTGTTCGGCTGGTAGTTTTGCCAGTCCGGCACGAAACTGATCGGCATGTGCAACCGGAATGAGCAGGTGGTGAGGGCCGTCAGGGTCAGTGGCCCAGCGATTAAAGCCTGGGTTGAACTGATAGAGTTCCTGGGTGGTGATGTTTCCCAGTTCAGCGGCTTGCGCCAGATCGATCTGGCTGTCCAGTTCAACGAGTTCAAAGGCTGGCGTGTTGGCAATAGGCGCCAGGGGGATGTTGAGTTGTTCAGCATCGCGGATTAGCCGGGATATGGCGAGTAGTTTCGGTACATAGGCGCGGGTCTCTTTGGGCAGATCCAGCGACCAGAAGTCTGTTGCCAGTCCCTTCTTTTTATTCTTGCGGATCGCCTTAGAGACATTACCGCCGCCACAATTATAAGCGGCCAGGGCCAGCTCCCAGTCATCAAAGCGCTTGTGAAGTTGTTGTAGGTAGGTCAGGGCTGCGTCAGTGGAAGCAACAATATCGCGCCGGCCATCGTACCACCAGCTGGATTTAAGGCCGAAATGCTTTGCTGTCCCAGGAATAAACTGCCATGCCCCCGCCGCGCGGCCATGGGAATAAGCAAAGGGGTCGTAGGCACTTTCTACGATAGGTAGCAGAGCAATTTCAGCGGGCATATCACGCTTAATAACTTCACTTAGAATGTAATGGTAATAGCGGCTGGCCCGGGTGGTGACCCGCTGCATATAGGCAGGATGTTTAGCAAACCATTTGTATTGGCTTTCTAAACGAGGTTCATCATTGTCGAGATTGAGCCGCAGATGTGCACGGGTAAGCTGCCACATATCGGCTGTAACGGGTTTAACAGCTGTTGCTTTTGTGTTGTCCGAAGGCGCAGCTACATCCGCAGCCGTTTGCGCGGGCGAAGTGGATGGCGGCTGTCCCTGCTGGCTGATTAACGGATTATTCTGGCAACCGGCGAGGATCAGGCCGGCAGTGGTAAGTACAACTATTTTTCTAACCAACTGCATTGACGAAAACGCCCCGTAGATTATTTAAAAGTCAGCATTCTATGGGGCGGTTCTGAGGGGGTCAACTATAGATCCGTATTAATCACTTAGATGCTGATCTGGCTGCCGATTCAGAATGAATTCTTCCATTCGCGAATGGCGCCAAATACAGCCACTTCTGTCGCTAAAGAGGTGTTAGAAAACTGCTCGGCTGATTGCTTTACTGTGGTTTCGCCATAGCGAAGAAATGGATTAATCTGTTTTTCCGTGGCGATATCGGTTGGTAGTGTTGGTTTGCCAGCTTGTCGTAGTTGATTACACTGAATGGTTGCTGTCTGGATAGTAGAGCTGGAAGGTTCAACCGCGGCGGCAAAGGCGAGATTCGCAAGTGAGTATTCATGGGTGCAATAGATCTTAGTGATGTCAGGCAGACTGCGAAAGTACTCCATCGCTTTATGCATCTGTTCTGCGCTTCCTTCAAACAGACGGCCGCAACCCGCCAGGAACAGTGTATCACCACAAAATAGTTGTGGTTGCGTGCCGTCCAGATAATAGCTGATATGATCCAGAGTATGCCCTGGTACTTCATGGACCTGGAGGCTCTGACCGAACAGTTCGACCCGATCTCCTTGTTTCAGGGTGACTTCTAAGCCCTCGAAAGGTGAGTTATGCGGGCCGTAGACAGTGGCGTTATGCTCGGCTTTGAGCTGGTTGACTCCGCCAGTGTGGTCATCGTGATGATGAGTGATCAGTATCGCGCTTAGCTGCAAGCCGTTTTTCTTCAGGTATTGATTTACTTTGTCCGCATCGCCAGGGTCAATCACCGCGACTTCATTGCTATCTGGTGAAGCGAGTGCCCATATATAGTTGTCATTGAAAGCAGAAATTGGCGTGATATTGAACATTTTAAGCCTCGGCTGAATCGGATTTGTCAGATACTGTAGTACACTATGTTTCTATTAACAGCATAGCGTTAAGAGCTTACACAGTATGGTATTTAAGCAACAGCCTCAACTCGGTGACTGGTTACCCGAACTACGTGATTGGTTTGATACTGAATTGGGGCAACAGTTACTTCTATCTGAGCGACAGTTGATGGACCGTTTGTTGCCGACTATGTTTGGTTATCATCTGGTGCAGATTAGCTTTGATAATCGGCTGGATTTAGCGCGAGAAAGTTCGGTCAGGCATCAGATTCAGATAAACCCAAGAGCTGAACTGGGGTTGCCTGATACGGCGGTGATTGCCCGTAATGAAGAGCTGCCTTTTGAGCATAATAGTATCGATGTTGTACTGCTTCATCATGCCTTGGATTTTGCTCAAAGTCCTCATCAGGTTTTGCGGGAAGCCGCGCGTGTGCTGCGTCCCGGTGGATACCTGCTGAATGTAGGCTTTAATCCGATGAGTTGGTGGGGCGTTTATCGGAAACTAAAATGTAACAAAGAAACTGTGCCCTGGCAGGGACATTTTATTAGTCCTCAGCGAATGCATGACTGGTTAGCTTTGCTGGAGCTGACAGAGGTTAAAGTCCTGTCAGATTACTACCGTCTGCCGTTTGAAAAAGAGTCCTGGCGTCAGCGTGGTCGTTTGATTGAAGCGATGACCCGGCGTTGCTCTGATCACTGCGGAGCGTTCATGCTGCAGGTTGCCCGTAAAGATGTAGGCGGTGCGGCACCGGTTCAGCCTGTCCGTAAAGCCCGAAAATTGATTAATCTACCACTGGTTGAACCGACAACCCGTGGTGCTCGAGGAAGAGTGAGTGAAGAAAAGAATTAATATTTATACCGATGGTGCATGTAAAGGTAATCCTGGCCCTGGAGGTTGGGGAGCGGTGCTCGAATATGGCGAGCATTCCAAAGAGTTATTCGGTGGGGAAATGGAAACCACCAATAACCGAATGGAGTTGATGGCGGCGATTGAAGCGTTGGCAATTTTAAAAGAAGCCTGCGACATCGTTCTGACAACTGACTCTCAGTATGTCCGTAAAGGTATTACCGAGTGGCTGGCCGGGTGGAAACGTAATGGTTGGAAAACGTCGGCTAAAAAGCCGGTGAAAAATGCGGATCTGTGGAAGCGGCTGGATGAACAAAATGCACGTCACTCAATAGAGTGGAAGTGGGTTAAAGGCCATAGCGGTCATCCTGGTAACGAATTAGCTGACCAGTTGGCAAATAAGGGGGTTGAACAGGCCCTGCAACAGGCATAAGTGATAGATAAACAATGAGACAGATTGTACTGGATACCGAAACGACCGGTATTGACCCCAAAGAGGGACACAGAATTATCGAGATCGGTTGTATTGAGATGGTAAACCGACGCCTGACCGGGCGGACTTATCACCAATATATCAACCCGGATCGTATTGTCGAAGATGAGGCGATCCAGGTGCATGGCATCACTAATGAGTACCTGGAAGATAAGCCTCTCTTTGCAGATATTCAGCATGAGTTTCTGGATTTTATCCGTGGCGCTGACCTGGTGATTCATAACGCGCCGTTCGATGTTGGCTTTATGGATCATGAGTTTAAACTGTCCGGGCATCCAGAGCGTATCAACAATATCTGCCAGGTGACTGACACTCTGGCCATTTCCCGGAAGAAACATCCTGGCCAGAAAAACAACCTTGATACTCTGTGTCGCCGTTATGGAATAGATAACAGTCATCGTGAGCTACACGGGGCATTGCTGGACTCAGAGATTCTGGCTGATGTTTATCTGATGCTGACGGGTGGCCAGAAAAACTTGTTGTTGGCGGGTGAAGAGGAGGGGCATGATGGGGAGGATCAGGTGCGCCGTCTCGATACCCGTGAACTAAATCTTAATGTCCGTCGAGCCAAAGCAGAAGAGCGGCAAGAGCACGCGGCTTATATTGCCAGACTGGATAGTAAGGCTGGGAGTATCTGGAGTCAGATAGATGCCGAGGCTAAAGAGGTGTAATAACTGTAGTTTTTCAGCATAAAAAAAGCAGGCTTATCGCCTGCTTTTTTTATGTGTGTGATTCGCCATTAAGAAAATCACAAGAACAGTGTTACCGCGGTGTAACCTGTAACACTCATTACTATTGTGTAAGGCAGAGCCATCCAGACCATCTTGCCGTAGGACAGTCGGATCAGTGGAGCCAGTGCTGAGGTCAGCAGGAATAGAAACGCTGCCTGGCCGTTAGGGGTCGCTACACTGGGAATGTTTGTTCCGGTGTTGATCGCGATAGCCAGAAGGTCAAAGTGCTCACGGGTGATTGTGCCAGCGTCCAGCGCTGCCGCCACTTCGTTGATATATACGGTCGCGACAAATACGTTATCAGAGATAGCTGATAGAAAGCCGTTAGCGATAAAGAATATGCCTGGCTGAGCAGCTGTATCCATCTCCAGTACCGCAGCGATAATTGGCTGAAACAGGTGTTGTTCGTGAATTACCGATACGACGGCGAAGAAAACGACCAGTAATGCAGTAAAGGGAAGAGCCTCTTCAAATGCTTTACCGATCTGATGTTCTTCGACGATGCCGTTGAACGCAGTCAGCAGGATGATAATAGTGAGACCTATCAGACCGACAGATGCCAGATGGAGAGCCAGTGCAATGACCAGGAAACCAGCCACTAGAAGCTGCACCAACAGCGCCATTTTATCTCGGTTCGTCAGTTTTTTATCTTGTTCAATGTCGAAGTCTTCGAGAATCGTGCGTACTGAATGAGGGATCTCAGCGCCGTAATCAAACCATTTTAGTTTTTCCAGTAACAAACAGGTGGCTAAGCCGGCCACCAATACAGGCATGGTAACCGGTGCCATTAACTCGAAGAACTGGACAAAATCCCAGCCAGCCTTTTGAGCGATCAGTAAGTTTTGTGGTTCGCCTACCAATGTACAAACACCGCCCAGTGCAGTACCGACTGCGCCGTGCATCAACAGGCTACGAAGGAAGGCACGGAATTGCGCCAGGGTAGCGTGGTGGTCTTCATGAACATGGTCGTCATCACCATGGTCATGACTCGCGTGATGGAATTGCTTGCCTGAAGCTACTTTGTGATATACCGCGTAGAAGCCAACACCAACACTAATCAGTACTGCGGTAACCGTCAGAGCATCCAGAAACGCTGAAAGCACCGCTGAAAAGAGTGAAAATAGCAATGACAGCATCATCTTGGAGCGTACTTTGAGCAGTAGCTTAGTAAATACCATGAGCAGCATGTCTTTCATAAAGTAGATACCGGCTACCATGAACATCAGCAGCAGTATTACTTCAAGGTTTGCTTCAACCTCGTGATAGACAGTTTCTGGGCTGGCCAGACCTATAATTATCGCTTCCAGAGCCAATAGCCCGCCTGGCTGAAGTGGGTAGCATTTCAGTGCCAGGGCTAAGGTAAAGATAAATTCGAAAATCAGAATCCAACCCGTGACTACGGGGCCTACCGTATAGAGAAGAACAGGATTGAGTACTAAAAACAGGATGATTGCCTGTTTATACCAGATCGGGGAATTGCCTAGAAAGTTTTTAATAAGAGCCTGCGTAGTGGTCATTGATGCATGGTCCTGTGCCAATTCGGTGGCTTGTAGAAAGTTTCAGATCGTTTGTATAAGAATGAATCTTCGCTTTCATGAAACAAGTAAAGTGGTTAAAGTTATTATAATAGTGCTTAGATTAGCAGGCCTTAATGTAAGTCAAGAATCGGCTCAAGCTATTCTTTAGTAGCGTGCGGAGTGTACCTTGCTGGCAGTGATACAGAAAGAATTAAACGCTGATTAGTCATTTGTTTTTGTATGGACTTAAGTAAAAGTATGCAGATTGAATACATTTATGCTGCCGGGAATAGAGTCTGTTCAGATGACCTGGGAAGGTGGCGCTTTACTGCGCCCTGTTGTGATCATGCGCTGGCATTAGAGATATATAACCTGACCCTGGTGCCTGAACAACAGATTCGGCTGGTCATTTTGCCGGAATCTCAGCAGGGCAGTTTGACCTCTGTCAGAGGGTTGAGGCAGTTGCTGTCTGAATCAGGGGAGCAGGATTTTCCACTTTTATCGAGAGCTGCTCAGGTGACAACCTGGTCCCGCGATCACCTTTATTGTCCTCGTTGTGCAACGGCTTTAAGTCACCATCAACAGGACCTGGCGAAACAGTGTGAGGCTTGCGGACTCACCCAGTATCCCCGGCTTTCCCCCTGTATTATTACTCTGGTCATCCGGGGTGAATACTGTCTGCTAGCGCAGGGGGTGCGCTTTACCGAACCTAGATACAGTACTCTCGCAGGTTTTATAGAGGCGGGGGAAAGTGCTGAAGATGCGCTGGCCCGCGAGGTACGGGAAGAGGTCGGGGTCGAAGTGGCCAATATACGGTATTACTGTAGCCAGTCCTGGCCATTTCCTCATTCGTTCATGTTAGGCTTTTTTGCCGACTACTTGTCGGGCGACATTGTGCCAGAGCCGGGTGAGATAGTGGATGCGCGCTGGTTTCATTACAGCGAGCTGAAAAACACGCCTATTCCGCCGGGCTTTACTATCTCCCGACAACTGATTGATGCGTTTCTTGAACAGTGCGAAACGAAAACGGATTAGCGCTGTTTCTCTTTACTGAAAAATTTACTCAATTTGGTTGCCAGCATCACGTTACCCTCTGCCCTGAGCTGGCCTTTCAGAAATGCGCTCATACCGTCTTGTTCGCCGGTGACCACCCGAATAAAGGTGTCGCTGTCCAAAATCAGGGTGATATCCGGGTCCGAATGATTGCCTGTTTCAACGACGAGTGACTGGTTCGCAATAGTGAAGTAAAAGTCTTCTGCATCGTGCAGCTGAAACTGATAGGTCGAATTAATATCGATACTGTTTTTTGCAATGAAACGGCTGGAAAGTTTCTCGATAACGCGGTTAACGGTGATTACTTCAGACATGGTTAATACTGCTTCTCAAATTTACACATCAGTGATATTGCCTCAGTGGGTTCTATGTTACATTACCCGGCAATAAATCAATATCTTGAATTCGCTTAAATGTCTTTATTGGCATAGTTATCTGGAGTGTGTAGTGGTCGATTTTCTGGCAAGTTACGGATTGTTTCTGGCTAAAGCGCTGACGGTGGTTGGTGCAATTATTATGGTGATCGTTGTCGTTGGGATCGTTGCATCCCGCAATAAGAAAGATCATAAAGAGGGCTATCTGAGTGTTAATAGCCTGAACGAAACACTGGAAGACATGGAACACGCGCTGAAAGAGGTCGTGCTGGATGCTGACGTTTATAAACAGCAGCTGAAAGATGAGGAGAAGCAAGATAAAGCTGATGCAAAGGCACGTAAAAAAGCATTGAAAAAAGGCAAGACTGTAGAGTCTTCAGAGCCTGAGCGTAAGCGTGTATTTGTGCTTGATTTTGATGGTGATATCAAAGCGTCGGAACTTGAGCCGATGCGTGAAGAGATTACGGCTGTCTTAACGATGGCGACAGAGAAAGATGAAGTTGTTGTTCGGTTAGAGAGTCCTGGCGGTATGGTTCATAGTTATGGCCTGGCTTCATCTCAGCTTGAGCGGATCAGGCGTCATGGTGTTCCATTAACGGTGTGTGTTGATAGAGTGGCGGCCAGTGGTGGTTATATGATGGCTTGTCTGGCAGACAAAATCATTGCGGCTCCATTCTCGATTCTTGGCTCTATTGGTGTTGTCGCGCAGTTGCCTAATTTCCATCGTTTGTTGCAAAAGCATGATATCGATTATGAGATTCTGACGGCGGGTGAGTATAAGCGCACCATGACGGTTATGGGTGAAAATACTGAGAAGGGGCGTGAAAAGTTTATTGAGGATCTGGAAGATACTCATAGCCTGTTCAAAGAGTTTGTTGCCGAGTATCGCCCGCAGGTGGATATGGAAAAGGTTGCCACCGGCGAGGTCTGGTTTGGCCGTCGGGCTTTATCAGTTAATCTGGTAGATGAGATTTTAACCAGTGATGAGTATCTGGCAAAAGCCTGTGAAGAAGCCGATGTTTATTCCGTGCGTTATGAATACAAGAAGACGCTTCAGGATCGTATTTCTGAGATGTCGATTAAAACGACAGACTCTTTGTTTACCAAATGGATTGGGCGTATTATGAATGTACGCCTATTGGCTAAGTAACCATAATGGCAGGGGAAAGAGCTGTATTTCTTGCATTGTAGGTTATAATTTGATTGTTCATGTTTCAAACGTAAAACAGTTAAATTTTAAAGCCAGAGTGTTGTCTGATATCTCTGGTTCGACTCAGGAGCGTCGATGCGACAATCTGCCACCGCTAAAAAAATCATGATAGCTGCCGAAGCGTTGTTTGCTGAACAGGGTTTTGCAGAAACCACGATGCGGGAGATTACAAGTGCTGCAAAAGTGAATCTTGCAGCGGTGAATTATCATTTTGGTTCTAAGAAAGGGCTGATATCTGCTGTTGCTGAGAAATACCTGAATCCACTGGTAACGACACTTCATGAGGCCATTAGTGAGCGTAAGCTGGCCCAGGTATCGGGTACGATTTCTGCTGAAGAGCTGCTAGAGATGTTGATGCGTTCTCTGTTGAGAATAGGCAAGTCTAAACAGTTTGCGCTACCTGTCTTTATGCGTTTGCTGGAATTGATTTATATGAAAAACCAGGAAGAGTTGCGCAATGCGATGGTGGCTCGATATGGTCATTCATTTTCTGAGTTTGTCGAGTTGTTGCGTATCGATTCTGCAGTAATGAGTGATGAAGAGTTTTTCTGGCGATTACACTTTCTGCTGGGTTCAATCGTATTCACGTTGTCTAATTTTCAAACCCTGGTGGCTATCGAGATGCGTGAGTTTGAGCGTGCCGCTGAAGTTGAGCGTACGCTGCATCGCATGATTCCGGTACTGGTCTCAGGCCTTCAGGCACGCGCAGAGCATACGCCGTTCACCCGTTTGTGACGGATTCTCTGTAACCAGCCTATGCATATTCTTATTTCGATCAGCCGCCAGCAGCTGGAGCTCTGGCGGGATGATATCTGTCTCCTGTCATATACGGTTTCAACGGCTTTAAATGGACCGGGTGAGATGAAAAACACCGGCTGCACACCCCGGGGTGAACATCTTGTGCGAGCAAAAATTGGTGCAGGGATGCCGCTTAATACGGTTTATATAGGCCGGCGGGCTACAGGCGAGGTTTTCTCTGCTGAGCTTGCGTGTCGGTACCCTCATCGAGACTGGATATTAACCCGAATTCTCTGGCTCTCCGGTTGTGAAATAGGTCGCAATCGTCTGGGAAGCGTTGATACAATGCAGCGGTATATTTACATTCACGGTACGCCGGATTCTGAACCGATGGGGGAACCTTTATCTCATGGGTGTATCAGGATGAGTAATACTGATATTGCGAACCTGTTTGAGCAAGTGAATGTTGGAACCCGGGTCATTATAGAAGAGTAAAAAGCCAGATGTCTGGAGCATTAATGCTGGACGTAGCCGGTCTGAGTCTGACTGCAGAGGACAAAGCTTTGCTACAGAACCCTCAGGTGGGTGGTCTAATCCTGTTTAGCCGAAACTACAAATCACCGCAGCAGCTTTCCGACCTTGTTCGCGAAATTCGTATCTGCTCGCCTGACATTCTGATCGCGGTCGATCAGGAAGGGGGAAGAGTACAGCGTTTCCGGGAAGGCTTTACCCGGCTGCCTCCGATGGCGGTACTGCGTAAGCTATATGAAGCTGACACGGAACGCGGCTGTTTTGCTGCTACTGAATTGGGCTGGCTGATGGCGGCTGAGCTGATCTGTTATGGTGTTGATATCAGTTTCGCGCCGGTACTGGATCTTGACTTTGGGGTTAGCGAGGTTATTGGTGACCGGGCTTTCTCTTCTTCAGCTGAAGATGTTACGGAGCTCGCCGGAGCATTTATTTCGGGTATGCGTGAAGCGGGTATGGCATCGACTGGCAAGCATTTTCCAGGCCACGGGTGGGTCGTTGCAGACTCCCATCATGAGATTCCCGTCGATGATCGCAGTCTGGTGGATATCGAAACTCAGGATCTGCAGCCGTTTATTCAATTGATGGCACGGGGCTTAGATGCGGTGATGCCTGCTCATGTTATATACCAGAAAGTGGATGATCGGCCCGCAGGATTCTCTCCCTATTGGATACAGCAGCGATTACGCTCTGATATCGGTTTTGATGGTGTTGTGTTCAGCGATGATCTGACCATGGAGGGCGCCAGTGTTGCCGGTGGTTTTGAGTCCCGGGCGGAGCAGGCACTGGCGGCGGGCTGTGATATGTTGTTGGTGTGTAATAACCGTCCTGCAGCCCTTCAGGTGCTAAGTTACCTGGAGCAGCTTGGACATCAGGGCTCTTCCCGTATAGGCAGAATGAGTGCTAAGAACTCCTATAATATTGCTGACATTATGAGTTCGCCTCGTTGGCAGCCTGCAGTGGATCTGGCTAAGCAATTAATACCTATAAAATAGAGCTTTTGATCGAGCTTGTAACTGAAAGTATGGAGCGATAAAAATGCGGGAGCAGCTGACAGAGATCTTTACCCAGCTGGGGCTGACTGGCTATGAAGATGCCTGGATCTTTCAGGTGTTTTTGGTCGTGTTTGTGACAATGCTGGTTAACTTTTTCTCAAACCGGGTGTTTCGTCGTCTTGAGATGCAGTTAGCTAAAACTCACAATGTTTGGGATGATATTTTGCTCCACGCGGCTCGGCGCCCGGTGGCATTGCTTATCTGGGTGTTAGGGCTTAGCTTGTCACTGGAGTTGATGAGGCTTCAGTCGGATTCTTTGTTGTTAACTGCAGTGAGCCCTGTTCGTAAAGTGCTGGTGATTGTAATGATCGCCTGGTTCCTGATTCGCTTTATTCGCCAGGCAGAAGGCGCGCTGGTTTCTGAAGATAAAGTAAAGAAACCGATGGATCAAACTACCGTTGGTGCGATTGGAAAGCTGTTACGGTTATCTATCATTATTACCTCAACACTGGTGGTGCTACAGAGTCTGGGTTATAGCATATCCGGCGTGCTGGCTTTTGGTGGTATCGGTGGTATTGCTGTGGGTTTTGCGGCTAAAGATCTGTTGGCAAATTTTTTTGGTGGTCTGATGATCTATCTGGATCGTCCTTTTAAAGTAGGTGACTGGATACGTTCTCCTGATCAGGAGATTGAAGGTACAGTAGAGACTATTGGCTGGCGTCAGAGCTGTATCCGTACCTTTGATAAGCGGCCTTTGTATGTCCCCAATGCAACCTTTGCCAATATCTCAGTCGAAAATCCATCGCGTATGACCAATCGACGGATTTACGAAACGATAGGTTTGCGTTATGAGGATTCGTCCCGTATTTCTGCGGTGGTGGATGCTGTCAGAGAGATGCTGAAAAATCACCCTGATATCGATACAGAGCAGACATTGATTGTTAATCTGAATAGTTTTGGTCCCTCGTCGTTGGATTTCTTTATTTATACCTTTACTAAAACCACCAACTGGGTGCGTTATCACGAAATAAAGCAGGATGTGATGGGTCAAATTATAAATATCGTACACGCACATGAGGCTGACTTTGCTTTCCCGACGCAGACAATACATCTGGAAACCGACAAGTCGCCGCTGCCTGAGCTTGGTTGATTGTCCGGGAAAGTCGTACTCGTGGTGTAATGTTTTTAAATTTGTTTTGTAGTTTTGATTTAACGGGAGAATATTATCGTGACGCTTGAGCAAAACGAGCTTGATCTGATAGCAGGGTATGATGCTGAAAAGCGTTTTGATTACCTCATAAGCCGCGTTGTAGAAGCCGGGCAGTTGTGGATTCTGACGGATCAGCAGGGTAGTGTGATGCTCAATACAGATGATGAAGATTGTGTTCCTGTCTGGCCTGATCTCGAATTTGCTGAACAATGGGCAACAGAAGAGTGGTCTGAGTGTGAAGCGATGCCGATTACATTGAAGCAATGGAATCATCGCTGGACGCCTGGCCTTGAAGAGGATGGTTTTGCAGTTGTTGTCTTTCCGCTCCCGGGAACGGGTGATGATGAAGATGGTTTGGTGGTTTGGCCAGAAGAGTTGGATATGATGTTAACCAAAGAGGTGAAGCGCTCAAATAAGAAATAATCTTGAGTGACTTATGTCTGTATCGATTTAAAAAAACGGAGCCTTCAGGCTCCGTTTTTTTTGCTGACTTTTACTCTATGGGCGTTATGTGTACAAGGATGCCAAACAGCGGATGGTCCAGGTAATGAAGCTCGGCTCTGCGCATGCGGCGGGCTGATTTCATTTCTACGGTAAGAAAATCAGGAATAGCCGTCTGGTTCAGGTAGCGGTTGCCATTAATGCTGTCCCCGGTTTCCTCTGGAGCTGAGTCAGGCCGCGTGTCGGGACTGTCGGTTTGCAGGTTCTGTACTTGGTCTGCTGAGGTTTTTAGTAGTCTGGCGCTTTCTGTGGGGCTTAGGCTGCGGCTATGAAAAAGGTCGCTGCGAAAGTGGAGATAGCGACCTTTATCGACGGAAATATAGCCATCCAGTTCATAAAGGCCGTTATCCAGAACTTCGCCGCCGTTTATACGGATCAGATATTGGTCTTTTTGGCTGTCGACAGGCTGAATCCAGGCTTCATGAAAAAGCACCTTGTATAGCGAGCTGCGCTTAAGGCTGGCTTGTTTAGAGCTCAGGCTGAGGGATGATTTAGGCAAGCGGGTAAAGTAACCATTTTGCTGCCCTTTCTGATAATACTTAAGCGCGCGACTGCGGCGAGACGGCAATGTTTCAATCATTGGCCAGATTTCGTCGTCCAGCGTATCGGACGATAGATGACTGAAAGCCAGTATCTCTACTTTATAATCTGCTGCTTCGGCCTGTGCCGGAGCACTGTTAATCAGTGTCAGAGACAGAACCAGTAAAAACCCTGAATAGAGTTTGATCATTATTCATTCCCAGTCAATTGGAGCAGTAGTTGTTCTACTGCTTTGAAACGCTGCTCTATTTTAGTCATATTCAATGTGAACTTCAGCTGACTGGCGCCGCCAAACTGAAATTTTTGTGGTTGCTGCTGAACCAGTTGCACCAGTTTAAATGGATCGACCACTGTATCGGCATCAAAATCGATTCGGCCACTTTTTTCGCCAGCGTCAATTTTGCTGATACCAAGGGGATCTGCCTGAAGCTTTAACAGGGTTTGACGAAACAGGTTTTTTGTCTGTTCCGGCAGGATGCCGAAACGGTCTATCATCTCGATCTGAAGCTCTTTCAGTTCGATATCGTTTTTGGCATTCGCAATGCGCTTATACATGATAAGACGATTGTGAACATCCGGAAGGTAATCATCCGGGATAAGGGCAGGAATGCGCAGATTGATTTCGACTCCGTGTTTCAATGGGGCTTCCAGATTGGGCGTTTTCCCTTCGCGAATAGATTCAACGGCTTGTTCAAGCATCTCCATATAGAGTGAAAAACCGATATTTTGTATCTGGCCGCTCTGGTCATCACCTAATAATTCACCGGTGCCACGAATCTCCATGTCATGGGTTGCCAGGGTGAAGCCTGCGCCTAAGTCATCAGCGTTGGCGATAGCGTCTAATCGTTTAACGGCATCAGTGGACATCGCTTTCTGGTGTGGTGTCATCAGGTAGGCGTACGCCTGATGGTGGGAGCGTCCTACCCGGCCCCGCAACTGATGAAGCTGGGCCAGACCAAACTTGTCTGCACGATCGATGATAATCGTGTTGGCGTTCGGTACGTCGATACCGGTCTCGATAATGGTGGTACAGACCAGTACATTAAAGCGTTTGTGGTAAAAATCGGTCATTACCTGTTCTAGCTCGCGTTCTCGCATCTGGCCGTGGCCTATAGCAACCCGGGCTTCGGGTATTAGCTCGCTGATTTCGGCGGCAGTTTGCTCGATCGTCTTAACTTCGTTGTGTAGGTAATACACTTGTCCGCCGCGCAATAATTCGCGCAGAATGGCTTCTTTCTTAAGTGGGGTGTCAGACTGGCGTACAAAGGTCTTTACCGATAAGCGGCGAGCGGGTGGTGTGGCAATAATCGATAGATCCCGGATCCCTGACATCGCCATGTTCAGTGTTCGGGGAATCGGAGTAGCGGTTAGAGTCAGTATATCTACTTCGGAGCGTAATGATTTAAGCCGTTCTTTCTGCTGCACACCGAAGCGGTGCTCTTCGTCGATGATCAGTAGTCCCAGATCGCTGAATTTAATATCACCTTGCAGTAGCTTGTGAGTACCGATAACGATATCGGTCTGGCCTTGTTTCAATGACTCAATAACCGAGTTAGTCTGCTTGCCTGAGCGGAAGCGGGAAATTAGCTCGACATTGACAGGCCAGTCGGCAAACCGGTCGCGAAAATTATCATAGTGTTGCTGTGCCAGAAGGGTGGTGGGAACTAATATGGCGACCTGCTTGTTGCTTTGTACGGCGATAAAACAAGCTCGCATAGCAACCTCTGTCTTACCGAAGCCAACATCGCCGCAGACGAGTCGGTCCATGGGCTGTTCTGCTTGCATATCTTTCACCACCGCCTGTATCGCATTCGCCTGGTCGATGGTTTCTTCGAACGGGAAGGC
Organism: Amphritea sp.; assembly: GCA_024679645.1. GTDB lineage: Bacteria > Pseudomonadota > Gammaproteobacteria > Pseudomonadales > Balneatricaceae > Amphritea. Next base: position 477 of record JAIBCZ010000007.1, on the reverse strand, counting down.
TGCGCTAAAGCTGGCGTAGTGTTCGTCCGGCTTATCAAACTGATGGCCTCGACGAGCTGCGCGGCGGGCATAGATGTCCAGCAATTCAGCTGCGGTATCCCGGACTTTCTCCGCCGCTTTGCGGCGGGCTTTACTCCATTGTTCGGTGCCCAGGCGATGCAGCGGTGCCAGTTCATCGCCTGCGCCGGAATAGCGACTAATCAGATGGAGCGAGGAGACCGGCACATAAAGGTTGGCATCGTTAGCGTATTCAAGCTTAAGAAACTCAGAGCTTTGAGCGTCAAGTTCCAGTGTGACCAGTCCCCGATAGCGTCCTACACCGTGGTCAATATGGACAACGGGGGCGCCGAGATTCAGTTCTGTCAGGTTTTTAATAACCTGCTCAGACTGCTCCTGTTCCCGGGAGCGGCGTCTGCGCTGAAAAACCTGGTGTCCAAAAAGTTGAGTTTCGGTTATGAGGTGGAAGTTGCCAGCAAC
>JAIBCZ010000178.1 GCA_024679645.1 Amphritea sp. | reverse complement strand
AGATCCGCGTTCCCACCGGCAGCCAGTGATGCTGCGATTTTACCTAACTCTATCACCTGCTCTTTATGCGACAGATCCAGAGGCACTAGAATATTTTTGTACATAATTACTTCCTCAACCCATCACTAGTGTCGGTAACCAGAGCACTATCTCCGGAAACACCATACAGAGAATCAGCACGGTCAGATTCAACACAATAAAGGGAGCCACTGATTTGTAGATCTCTGACATACCGATATCTGGTGGCGCGATCCCCTTCAGATAGAAGAGTGCAAAGCCATAAGGCGGCGTTTGTACTGCAATCAGGATATTCAAAATCATCAACACACCGAACCAGATTGGATCGTAGCCCAGCGACACCGCGATCGGTGTAAACAACGGCGCGCACATCAGGACGATGATGAATTCATCAATGATGAAGCCCAGCAACAACATAATCAGTTGGAACATAATAATGATCATGATTGGCGGCAGATCGAGCGTGCCAGTAAAATCAGCCACCATGCTTTGCACACCCATCAACAGATGGAAGTTACTAAAAACTGAAGCACCAAAGATAATCCACATCGCAACGCTGACTAACGCTGCGGTCTGAAAACCAGAGTGCAGGAACATATCCAGCTTAAAGCGCTTAAACATAACCGCCAGAATTAGCGCACCCACTACGCCGATAGCACCGGATTCAGTTGGCGTTGCGATACCACTGATAATACTGCCCAGCACCGCCACAATTAGCAGTATTGAGAACAGGCCATCCCGGGCAATCTTAAATTTTTCCCGCCCTTCCAACTTAACAATGTCTTTATTATCCATATCCCGTGGCGCACGCTCCGGGAACAACCAGCAACTAATGGCCACATACAGAACCATCATCACTACGGTCAGCAGTGCAGGCATCATCGCACCCAGGAACATCCGGCCCACCGAGTTTTGCGTCGACGCCGCAAACATAATCATTGGAATACTGGGTGGAATCAGGATACCCAGGCCACCACCAGCCATGATGACACCCAGCGCCAGGCGCTTGTTATAACCCCGTTCCAGCATCGGACGTAACGCAATGCTACCGGAGGTCATAATACCTGCGCCGATAATACCCACCATTGCGCCGATCATTGAACAAACACCGATAACACTGATCGCCAGCGATCCGCGCACACGGCCAATCAACATCTGACTAAAATTGAACATCGCATCGCCGATGCCTGATTTCGTTAACAACTGCCCCATATAGATATACAGCGGAATCGCTAATAAGATGAAACTGAAATAGGTTGCTTCAAGGGTCGTTGGTATAACATTGAATATTCCATCGCCCCAGGTCATATAACCGACCATCATGGCGATACCGCCTAATGCCAGTCCCACCTGAGCGCCTAACGCGAAGAACACCAGAATGCATAGCAACAGCACTACCGTTAATAGTTCAATACCCATCACTGAGCCTCCTCAATTAGCACTGTACTGGTCAGTAGAAAATACAGTTCGGCCAACATATCTCTTGCCAACTGGGCAATAAACAAACCACTCGCAACCATCATCATGATCCAGAAGTGGAACATTGGCGGCGCCCACTCACTTTGGCGACGGTAATCAAACTCAATCGCTTCTTCATACTTTCCCCAACTCATCATGACGATGAGCACCAGGAAAAAAATGGCTAACGAAAATGAGATCAGATTAAAAATACAGCGGGTTTTGTGGGAAACTTTTAGATAGAGAATATCAACATTGATATGGGCTCGTTGCTGCTGCGCATACGCACCACCAAGCGCCGCCAGGTAACCAAACATAAACAGGGATAGGTCAAATGCCCAGATCGTAGGGCTGCCCAACACATAGCGAGAGAACACTTCATAAGCGACAACAAACGCAAGTACAGGCATGATGAAAGACGCTAGCAGGCCTGCCTGGCGAACTACCCAATCAATAGTACAACAGAATTTTATTAGTGTTTTCTTAAACATAACGACACCTGCAATAGAAAAAGGGGCACGACTGCACCCCCTTTTTGCTTACTGAAAATGCTTACTTGCTATTTGCACGCAGGATATCGATCAACTCTTTGCTGTACTTATCTGCTGCGGCATATTCATCCCACAGACCAGCACCGGCTTCAGCCCAGGCTTTACGATCAGCATCAGATGGCTCTGGGCTCCACTTCAGGCCTTTAGCTTCCATCTCAGCAACCGCTTCAGTTTCCCACTTCTTAGACAGACGTAACTGGTCAGCCGCATGCTGCTCAGTCGCTTGACGTACCACAGCCTGCAGATCTTCTGGTAGCTTCTTCCAGGCGCTGCGGTTAACAACAATTGGCAGCACCTGAGCACCCGCCAGCGGTAATTTGTACATGTACTTAGCAACTTCAACGTGGTTTCCATCACGATGATCGATCATGTTACTACCGATAGAACCATCAATAACGCCCGTTGCCAGAGAGGTGTAGATCTCGCTCCATGACAGAGACACAGGTGACGCTTCAAGGTTACGCAAGAACTTACCATAAGCCCCTGGAGCGCGGATTTTCAGCCCTTTGAAGTCTGCAGCAGACTTGATTTCTTTCTTAGTCAGAATGTAAACCGGTGGCTGGATGTAAGGCTCAAGCCACACCAGACCTTGAGAGCCATATGCTTTAGTCAGGACTTTATCCCAGCCCTTATCGTGGAACAGCGCTTGCAGTTCAGAAGCGTCATCTGTGCCGCCTGGCAGGCCGATCTCTACAACCCCCGCTGGCAACTCACCAGCATGCATAGACTGGAATGGAGCACCCATCGTTACCAGGCCAGATTTAACCGCACCCAACAGGCCACTAGTCCCCACACCTTCACCTGAATATAAAACCTGAACCTTGATGCGACCTTCAGAATTGGACTCGATGTTTTTAGCCAGGCTCTCGTATACTTCACCGAAAGCAGTACCACGGCCATACAGATTGCTAAAGCGCCAGTTATGCTCTGCAGCAGACAGATCTGCCGCTAAAGTCGTCAGGCCCAGTGTTACTGCCAGCGCGGACGTAGATAGCTTTTTCTTTAGGTCTTTAATCATGCTTCACCCTTCAGGTCTTATTAGTTATTGATCAGAACAAAGTGCTCTGTAGCTTAATCCTCACAAATCGTTGCTAAGTTATAAATCATAAAAACTCCACCCAAACGTTCTATTTTCTTTACGTAAGAGTTACGTTTATGTATAAAATTACAAACGAATTAATTTAAAGTATTACCTGCTGTTTCCCCATGAACTGCGCCGGGTACTGAGATGAAGAATTATTCTGATAAGGATTACTGAGATGCCAAAATTTGCATTGGGACAGCTGGGTGATATTGAAATTAAGCAATTGAAAATTTTCAAAGCCGTGGTCGATTGCGGCGGTTTTTCAGCAGCCGAAACAGAGCTGAATATCAGTCGCCCTACTATAAGCAATCACATTGCAGCACTTGAAGGTCGATTGAATATAACCCTCTGTAAACGGGGTCGTGCTGGATTTTTCCTGACTCCAGAGGGGAAAGTCGTATTTGACCAGACTGCTCAATTACTTACCCGTCTGGAACAATTCCGTAACACCATCAACAACTTAGGCGACCATCCTGCAGGCAAGTTACGAATAGCGTTGAGTGATACTTTTAGTACCGACCCTAGATTCAAGCTACCAGAGATCTTCCATCAATTTTATCAGCAAGCACCTGAAGTGGAGCTCCAGGTGGAAGTTGAACATATGAAACTGATGGAGAAAATGGTGCTTAATAACGAACTGGATTTAGCGATTATTCCCTACCACCGAAAGCTTGAAGGACTCAATTATATCCACCTGTTTACCGATGATAACTATGTCTATTGTGGTAAAGCGCATCCCCTCTTCAATGCCGCTAAAGAGGAGGTTAACGAGCAGGTTATCAATGAGTTTAAGCTGGTACATGCAGGCCTAAAACCCCATGAGGAAATCTATCACCAACTTGCCATGATGAATCTTGCAGCAACCTCATACCACTATGAATCTAGAGTAGCGATGTTGTTATCCGGATGTTTTATCAGCTTTTTACCCGAAGAGGTTGCCAAGCCTTATGTTAAGAAGGGGCAGCTAAAAGCAATAGCTCAAAAGGCTAAACATTTTCGATTAGGCTGTGCGGTTATAACGAAGAAGTCTTCTCAGCCGAACAGAGCCAGAGACCTTTTTTTGGAAGCAATCAAAACAATACATAAAGAGACCGAAAACTCAGCTCCATACTAATACATTTAAAACCACATATGTCTCGTAACCAGACCTTATTATCTAACGCCGAAATTATTCTTTTTCAATATACATTAAATCCAACTGACTGATCTCTCGACTCATTTCCCGGGTAATATTGATCAGGAAGATTTGGAACATTTCAGGAAACTTTTCACACAATTGGTGGAACAGCTCAGAACTGATTTCCATCAGATAACCAGACTCTTCCATCAGAGCGTCACCACGGCGTTGATGCAGACCTATCATACCAACAAAACCCACCTGTTCACCGACCTGATATTTACGTAATGGCACCTTCATGGCACTCTCATCTTTAGCCTGAAAGAAACGTACAGAGCCTGCTAAAACGACATAAAACATATCCGATTTTTCACCAACGCTGAACAGCGCCTCACCCGCATCCGCCTGTAAAATCCGTCCCCGCTGCAACATAAAATCCAGGCTAGCATCTGAAAGTGCGCCGAACATAGACAGACCATGACAAAAATCTGTTGAAAATTGCTCACGCCGCTCGGCATATTGAAGTTCCTGCATCTCTACTACTCGAACTGATAAAGACAACTTTATTATAGTCTTCATTGCAGCATCAGAGGTTACCTTCGCAGCCGTATAAAGACATAGTTTATCTGAACACTAAGACCATGCACTTCAGTTGCACCCGAAAAGTCTTCGAGCTGATGTCAATGTCAGGTACTGCATGTCTACCAGCAAAACAATCTGAGACACTTTTATTATTTACAATAAGCTACTTGTAGCAAACAGCCCGAATGTAATGACTTTTTATAATAAAACGTCTCTAAAACTCGCCATTTCCCTCCTCCCCAGTTAAGGGTATTGATAACCCATTAAAGTTAAGCATTCACTTAAGT